>JAUYJT010000039.1 GCA_030700225.1 Candidatus Nanopelagicales bacterium
TTGTCTTGGTCGACTTCCGAACATAGAGCCACGCCCCGTGTGCGCCTTACCCACCGGTCACCGTGTCGCCAGATCCGTTGCCCCGCACCGGTTCGGCACTCTCAGCGCCGAAACTCACCCACATTCATGCCGGGAGAGCCACAAGAACCCTCTGGACTGCTCCGTGAGCGTCGGCGTGAGCTTCTGGTCACCCTCCCGATCCGCGACGACAGCCGAGGAGTTGCTCACCGCAGCGGACGCCGCCCTGTTCCAGGCGAAGAGCCTGGGCCGGAATCGTGTCGCCCTGGCGGGCGGTCAGTCCGGGGGCTAGCTCTGTAGTACCGACGCGGGTCATCTACAGCGCGGCTCGTTGGCGGTCATTGTTGTGGTTGGCCGAAACTCTTGCGGAGAACTGCCGGTAGAACGTCGGCCTTACGCGCGAACGTCGGCCTTACGCGCGAACGTCGGCCCTACGCAAGAACGTCCGCCTACACACCGGTCCGCGAGATCGGCCCGATGTGGCGGTTACCCGGCCGGAATGGCCGCACCATGCCCATCCCCGCGGCGATCCGCGCCGACTGCGCGAACAAGTCGGTGAACGCGGCCACGAAGCGGGCTCAATGATCCGCAGGCAGCCAGTCATCCAAAGACGGCGGAATCAGCAGCACCTGATCCGGGTCGAACGCCCGAAACGTCTTCTACACCCCGACCCGAGCACGCGCCACGATCTCAACCGGTACCACCTCGAACAACACCGAATCCGTCATACCAAGATTCTCCCCGACCAGCCACCCTCAACCCAGCACCCCCACCCGTATGTCACGGGGACACGCTCCTAGCCTCCTGGATCGGACCTGCCACATCTCGCCGACCGGCGCCCAAGTCACAGGCCCGCGAAACGCCGAGGGACTCAGAGCCCGAAAAGCTCCCGGGCCGCTGACTCCAGCGTGCTCGTCTCGTCGTTGCTGATCGCCCGCCGTGGGGAGTGCAGGATGCTCGCGGTGAGTCTGTGGGAGGCTTGCCTGATCAGCTCACCGTCGCCGACTTGGGAATCGCCCAGCCGACGGACCAGCCATTCCAGTTCAGCTGTGCAGCGTTCCTCCACCGTCTCGGCCAGAGCCACCATGGTTGACCCCGAGTCCCGCGTCCGCAGCCATCGGCAATACGAGTGCCCGGACTCATGCACCAGGGCATCGATCCTCGTGAGCAGGCTCTCGGGAAGGCTCGCCTGCCGTCGCCAGGCCAGATCATCGATCGACACGCATCGTCCCCCGAGTTGGAGCTGGAGGGACATTGGCATGGCGGGAGGGCTGGAGAGGTCGACGATCACTGTGCCGCCAGCAGTTACCAAGGGCGCCATGTCTAAGGCAGCGGTCCACGTGCCCGCAATGGCCACCACAACACCAGCCAGCGGCTGCGGCGGCGGGGAACCTGTCCAGTCAGCGGTGTCGCCGCCTACAGCTCGAGCCAGCGCTTCGGCTCGCCCCCGCGTGCGATTGGCAACGAACACGCGGGCCCCGCGCGCCGCAGCCGCTCGGGCCGCCAGTCTGCCCATGGTTCCGGCCCCGACTACAAGGACGTGCTTGCCGGTCAAATTCCCTGAGACCGACTCGATCTCGTCCAGCGCCGCGTCACCAAGGCTTGGCCTGGGCCCAGGGAGCCAGGAACGCGCGCTCCGGCCAGCTCGCAACGCGACCTGGAACAGCCGATCCAGCGCGGGGTCCAGTGCCACCTCACGGCACCTGCTGGTGTAGGCCTCACGGATCTGATGGAGCACCGCGTCCTCGCCGAGGACCGCGCTGTCAAGCCCGCAGGCCACTGAGATCAAGTGGCGCACTGCCTCGACGTCCATGAGATGTTCGCAACCGGCAGGGGGTTCCGGGAGGCGTTCGATTCCGTCGGCTCCGGCTGCGAAGTAGACCTCCACACGATGGCAAGTCCGGACTAGGAGAGCCCTGCCGTCGGGGGAGCATGCACTGAAATCAGCGGCGAACCGCTCGCGGGCGACGCTGGAGACCCGGCCGGCACGCGCAACCATCGCCCGCACCACGACGGGCTGCGCACCTCGACAGGACAACTGTTCCGCGCTCGGAGCAAGCTGAATGCTCATCGGCAACTCACATCCCTGCCGTTACCGGAACCGATTGATGGCCGACGATCAGACGGCGCAGCAGATCGTCCGTCAAGCGCAGCGCACTTAACCCGAACTCGCACGTGGCAGCAGTTCCGAGGCCATGCCGCCGAGCCAAGTCCGTCAGTTCTCCAATCAGGGCTCGCCTCATTCGTAGGCAGAGCGCCACAACCGAATCCAAGGAGGCGCCGCAACTCGCGGCCAGGGCACCCAACTGACCTGCGGCCGCAACGGCATCATTCCCCATCTGTGCCCCGGGCGCGTCCAGCCCGGAAAGCAGTCGCTCGACCATCGTGACTCCAAGGTCACGCCACTGCTCCCCATCTTCGCGCGCGGCAGCGGTCCACTCCTCAGGTGACTGGGCCAGCTCACGCTCGCACACCCGCAAGACACGCCCCGGTGTCACACCAAGCTGCTCCAGCCGGGGCCGCTGGCCTGGGACAGGTGGCAAGAGCCCGAGGACGGCGGACCGGGCGAAGCGACGATGCCCGCCCGGTGTCGTGAACGTCCGAAGCTCCCCAGAGCCGCTCCACCGCCGCAGCGTCGCTGGCGAAACACTGAGCAGGTCGCAGACCTCCCCGACACTCAGCCACTTTTCCTCTTCGATGTTGCTGATCACTTGAGCCCTCCTCTCGCTGTCCAGCGATACCACAGCACGAACCCGGCTAAGGAGACCGTGCCGAGGCCTGGGGCAGCCCGGGCGACAACGACGACGTAGGCAGTACATCTCCCGCGTGACATGTAGCGCAGTAGCTGGGCTTGTGGCAGAGCGCACAGCTCTGCACCCCTGACTTGCGGATCTGAGCCGCGTGGCCGTAGATCATGTCGTCATGGCTGATGTTGATCGCTCCGGAGGCGTGGCAATTCTCGCAGTAGCTCCGCGAATGGCAGGCTCCACATGATGTGCCGACCGGGCTGGCGCTGGACGCGGCACGCTTGTGCTTGAAGACCCAGAGTGCCCTCTTGTGATTGGCCGGCTTCGAGCCAAGCGGGAGTTCAGACACCTCGGGACCGACCTGCGGGAACGTGTGACACGTCGAGCATGACGACTTTATTGGTTTCGCGGTCGCCTTGCCCTTCTCAACCAGGTAGTGCGCACCATCATGGCACCGCAAGCAACCGGGGCTGGCCTGATGACCAAGGTTGTTCGGATAGGTTCGAGCCTGAACGTCCATCCATGGCGTGGCGAGGATCCGGTACTGGACCTTCAGCTCGGCCACCGCCGCATCGATCTGGGCCGTGCGGGTCTTGGCTACGAGCGGATACTTCGTGGCGTAGCCCTTGACCAGTCCATCGAAAGCTTCGTCCGCAACCTCATCTGATGAGTATCGCCCATTCAGCAGCGCCACGCTGTCCCGTTTGATGAAGGGCAGGTCGCCGCTGATCCGGCCGTCGGCGATGGCTGCGTCTACGGCGGCGCCCGTGTCCGGCGTTGAGTGCCCGACCCGGTTGTGGCAGTCGACGCAGTTCATCTTCTGCGGCAGGTCCTGCTCCAGGAGGCTCGGTATGTTCAGGGCCACCTTGCCGGTCGCGTCAACCTGGGATGCCTTGACGTACGTCTTCGTGGATCCGCCAGGAGGCGTCCACACAACCAAATCAATGTCCTGCTGCGCCTCGTCGCCCGACAGATACCAGATGTCCTGGTCGACGTGCCAGTGGGCTCCCCTGCTCCCCGAGCTGGTATCAGCGCCGCCCCGCGGGCCACCGTTCGCATTCACGGCCACTGCCACCATCTCCCGCGTGTTGGCCTTGTCAGGCTTGAACGTGGGGCGAAGGATCAACTGGAGCGGACGATCAGCCCTCGTCACCTGATCCAGCGGGTGGCAAGCGATACAGGTGTCTTGGACTGGGGGGAGCTTGGCGCGGTTGATCACAATCGGCCTCGGATACTCGTCCGTGGCTACGAGGTACAGCTCCCTGGTTCCGCCGATCTTCGCCTTGATCAGGCCCATGATGCCGGGCGTGATGTGGCACTCACCGCAGTTCACGTCTGAGTGCACTCCGGCCTGGTTCGCCTTCACCTGAGGTTCCATGGCGTGACATGTACTGCAGAACTCGGTCGTTTCGCTGAACTCACTTGCCCAGATACCCCCGAACGTGTGCACAGCGGCGAGTCCGCCCGCCAGCACGAGCATCACCAGCAGTCCGCGATGTGTTCGCGGGACGATTCGGGCGCGCCAGCCACGACGCGCTGCGGGTTCTGCGGCGTCTTCAGTCTGATCCGGCGGCAATGTCATCCGCGGATCCCCTCCAGAGCCGCATCCATTTGCTCGGGAGACATGGCTCCTGTCGTTGTGGCTCGCAGCACACCCGAACGGTCGATAAAGAAGTGGACCGGTATCCCGAGCACACGGTACTGGGACGCGATCCGGGTGTCGGGATCGGCGATGGCGGGGTAGGTTAGCCCGACCCGCTCCGTGTAGTCGCGAACCGCAGCGGAGTCCTCGGAGATGTACACCGAGATGACGACCGGACCGGACTCCCCTGCCCGCTCATACGCAGCTTGGATATCCGGCGCCTCCGCTTGGCAAGCCGCGCACCAGCTTGCCCCGAACGTCAGCCAGACCGGACGTCCGCGGTAGTCGCTCAGCGACACCTGGCGACCTTGCACCGTTTGAGCGGTGAAGTCAGGGGCCGACTTGCCGACCTCAGGTGCCTCTCCAACCGCTCCGGTCAGCTCGATCGCGCTCACGCCGGGATCAGTCGCGGTCCTGGTTTGCACAATGTAGGCGGCCGCCAGCACGAGCAGCGACGTCACAGCTAGCACGAGCAGTGACCCACCGCGGCTCTCCCGCAGCTTCTCCCGCCGTCCGGCAGTTGTCTTGTTCATCAAAGCCTCTTCCGGCCGCGGCTGCGGCGCCTCAGACTACGCGTACGCGTGCAAGCCCCCGAAGAACAGATTCCCGAAGAAGGTCAGTAGCACAGCGCCGAAGCCCAGCAGGAGTAGCCAGGCAGCGCGCCGACCCCGCCAGCCACGAACAACTCGAGCGTGCAGATAGGCGCCATAGATCAGCCAGGTGACCAGGGATGCGGTTTCCTTGGGGTCCCAGCCCCAGTACGTCCCCCAAGCGACCTCGGCCCACACGGCGCCAAGAAGAACCACCATCGTTAGCAGTGGGAATCCGATGAGGATCGCTCGGTATCCGATCTCCTCAAGGAGGGCCGGTTTCGGCAGCCTTCCGCCTCCGAATCTTGGCTGGATCAAGTACAGCACGGCCGCCCCGCCAGCCACGGCGAACGCACCATAGGCGACGATCGCCAGTGCCACATGGACGGTTAGCAGAAGGTTGTTCTGCAGGGCTGGAACCAGCGGTGCGGTGCTTGCGCCAAGCGTCATTGCGTACAGCAGCAGTGCTGATGCGACAGGCAGCACCAACAACGCCAGGGTCCGGACCCGGTAGCGGTATTCGAAGTACACGTACACCGCGATGATGCCCCAGGCGAACGCGACTGAGAACTCGTACTGATTGGAGAAGGGTCCGTGGCCGGTCACCAGGGTGAGGAACAGTAGTGCGGCGGTAAGCAGCACAAGCGCCAGCCGAACCAGCGCCGTCCCGTAGTAGGCCAGGCCGCGCCGCGACCGCTGCTCTCCGGACCGACTTGGCGGCACTCCTCCGCTACCACGACTCCCGGCTCCAACAGCGACCCGTTCTCGCTGGGCCGTGGTCCCGGCTGTTGCCAAGGCGACCACGTACAACACAAGGGCCACTAGCGCCATAAACAGACTCGCTAGCACACAGAACTCGGAGAGTTTCAACATCTTTCCTACTTTCGCTGGGGATCTGGCGCGCTGGCCATCGCCTCGATGTCTCTTGCCAGTGACTTGAACTGCGCCTGAAACGCCAAGTCCCGGCGCTGGGACGCTGCCATCTCGACCGTCGACCCTGTTCTGGACTCGCCTACTCGCAGCCAGATCCGACGGTGCGGGAAGAAGAACACCATGAAGATCCCGACGACCAGGAAGAATGACCCGATCCAGACGAATACGGCACCGGGATCCTGGGTGACGATCAACCCGGTGAACTGCCTTGGGCGCTCAAACGTGTACTCAATGCCGTCGATGACGGCAGGCTTCCCTTGCGAAAGGACCTTCAGCGCGAGGGGGGACTCACCATCGTCCCGGTAGATCTCGAGTTGCACCTGACCCGGTCTGATGTTCGGATCCACCTCACCCGAGGCTGGCACCACCACGAACACACGCAGACCCTGATCCGGCAGGGCGAACTCACCGACGTTGTGGACACCGTCGTCGGTCCCCCAGGCCAGCGGCACGCCTTCGTTGAAGAGAACCCGCCCCGAGGAGTCCCTGACGCTCATCGCCGCCGCCAGGCCGAAGAACGACTGGTAGAAGGAGACCCCTGAGTATCTCATCGGCTCATTCACCCGCACGGTTTGCTCCTGCACGGCAACGCCGTCTTCGTACAGAACCAGCTGACTCGCGTAGTCGGCGGGCGACCCGTCCGGGTAGTAGGAGTCACTGAAGGAACGCGCCAACACTGACAGCCCGGTGTCGTGACCCACGTCAATCGTTGAACCCACCGGGACGGCTAACTGCTCCTCCTTGAATCCGGTCGTGGCCGTGAGGAAGACCCCGATCAGGATCAGCACGAAACTCAGATGCGCGATGATGGTCCCGAACGGGCCCCAACGGAAGCGCTCGGCGTACAGGTTTCGCGTGTTGGCCCCGCTCGGTCCGTCCAGAACCCGGTAGTGGCGGCGCTTGAGGACCTTGCGGACCCGGGCCAGTCCATCGTCCGGCGGCACATCCACTTGTGCGCTGGCGCGCAGAGGCGCGTGTGCGAAGTAGGAGTCGCTCTTCCGGGTCCTTGCATGAGTCGCGTGCTTCCACAGCCGCGGCGCCCGGTTCACGGAGCAGGCGATGATGCTGGTCACCAACAACATGGCGATCAACTTGAACACCAGCGATGAGAAGACCGCGAAGAGCCCGAGCCTGTCGATGATCGGGGTCCATCCCCCGAATATCTCCCTGGTTGAGTCGAGCCAATCTGCGTACAAGCCCGGGTCCTCGGCCAACTCAGCCGGGGCTTGTCTGATCAGCGTCCCGGCCAGCGTGAGAATGCCCAGCCCGAGAATCAGCGCGAGCCCCGTCTTCATAGAGATGAAGAACCGGAACAGCTTCTCAAAGACGTCCGCCGGGGCCACGGCGATCGAGTCGGCCAGCCCGTCCGGTGAGTCGCCCAGGCGGGAATCGGCTCGCGAAGTTACTTGGCTCATTCGTACTCCTCTACAGTCCCAAGTTAGGGAAAAATGCAGCGGACTTGGCAAGCAGGTTCGTGATGAGCAAGAAGCCCATCAGGATCAGCAGCCCTCCCGTTACGAGCGAAACACCGTCATGATGCCGACGGAACCAGGACAGCCGCCCGTTGATCTCGCTGGCTCCAACGGCCACGAGGATGAAGGGGGTGCCGAGTCCGGCGACGTATGCGATCAGCAGCAGAGTGCCTTCGAGCGCGCTGGCGGTCACTGAGGCGAGCCCGATGATTCCGCCCAGTATCGGGCCGATGCATGGAGTCCAACCGGCGGCGAAGGCGACCCCCAGCAGGGAGGACCTCGCCAGGCTCGGATTTCTGGGACCAGGCTCCGGGGCACCCGGCCCGGCCATCGCTGGCACTCGCACCGGCAAGCGAACGTCGCGGTACAGCGCGGGAATGGAGATCAGACCCGCCACATGCAGCCCGAGCACGATCAACACTGCCCCCCCCAGGACCCGCAGCACACCAACGTAGTCCCGCAGCACATACCCGACGAACCCGACAGAGGCCCACAGCGTGACGAACACAACCGCGAATCCCAGGACGAAAGCGAGGGCCTGACGAAAAGCGACCCGCCGTTGCGGGCTCTCGGCGGTGCCGGTGCCGGCCATGTAGCCGACGTACGCGGGCACCATAGGCAGGCAGCACGGTGAAGCGAACGAGACGATCCCGGCCAAGAACGCTACGGCAAACGTGATGCCCGACATCTCTACTGCCCGATCCCCGGAGACTTGCCCTTGCCGAGGCCATCCAGATGCGTAGAGACGGTCTTGGCGAGATCCGAGCCAGGATCGATCTTGACAACCTTCTGCCACTCTCTTTTAACTCGCGCGAGGTCCGGTGGCTCTTGGCTAAGGTAGAGGAATCCCAGATCGTAGTGCGCCTCCGCGAGCCCAGGATCCAGTTTCGTGACCTTCAGCCATTGCTTCTCAGCACCGGCGGAGTCGCCCTGGTTGAACAATGAAGCACCGAGCAGCAGCCTGGCACGCTCTGACTTCGGGTTGACGGCCACCGCCTTCCTGCCAAACTCTCCGGCCACGCGGTAGTCACCGGCCTGGAAGTAGAGGTCTGCCAGCTTCAGCAGCGACTTCGCATCCTGCGGATTCTCGGAGATCTTGCGCATCAACGGCGCCACTTGGGCCTGATCCACCTCCGCCGGGGCCTGAGCAGCCGAATCCGTGAGATCACCGGAGACGGCGGGGATATCGGAACTACCGCCGACCTTGTAGACACCGAAGACAATGACTACAGCTGCTGCTGCCGCACCGACCTTCCACCATTTCCTCGAGTTCAGCAGCCGACGTCTCGTCAGATTGCCGCCTCGGCGCTCCTTGGGCGAGCACGCATGGCGCAGCAGCACGTATGCCTCTTCAGCCTCCGTCCTGCGCATCTCGGCCCAAGGGACCAAATTAGGAGGAACGCTGTCAAGGAAGTCGGCGCACTCGCTGTGCGCCGTTTCGATGTCGTGCCAACTCGCGGGAGCCGAGAGTCCAAGGCGACTCAGCAGTTCCATCTCGAGCTCGTCGTCCTGGTCAGCTCGCGTCACACGTATCCCCAGCATGCGTTATCCCGTCCTCAGGTGATCTGACGATCCCTAACTATTGTCGAAAAGAGCGATTTGACATGGTATCCGCCGAAAGACATGTCTTGGATAGATATGTCCCCCCCCTGGGCTAGCCGGTTAGATCCACACAATCGCCCAATCTATGCCACTTGGCAGGTATCGCGTCCGTCGGCTCAGTAGTCGAGAGAGTCGTGTTCCTCGCCGTGGCACGTGAGCGTGCAGGACCCGCCCGAGCCAGCGCGCTCCCACAGTGGAGGGCCCTCCACGTTCGGTGCGAAGTTCACCAACCTGGACCCCTCGATCGACTGGGATCCGACACTGAAGGTGGTCGAGTGGATCCGGAAGTGGCACTCAGCGCAGATGGCGTTGCCCTGGCCGGCTCCGGGAGAGTCGATATCGGTCCCACCACTCCCCTCATCCCCCAGGTCTGTCAGATGAAGGCCGTGGTACCGGAAGTTGGTGTCGGAGGCAGGATCGCCGTTCCCGTCGACAAACGGGCGCTCCGCGTGGCACGTCAGGCACAAGGCGAAATCGGCAGCCGCGTAGTCCTCATCCGCCCCCTTGAGGACACGGTCCCGGTAGTTCCGGATGAGTATGCCGCGGTTACGCGATGTGTGAGGCGTCAGGCTCCCATCCGGCTCCGGCGCGGCTCCAGCGCGGCCGTGGCAGTTAGAGCAGCGGATGGTGCTTCCTGTGGTGAAGTTCCACAACTTGTAGGGAGATGTGCCGACCAGGCTCTCGCTCATGGCCTCGGTCTGGTTCGTCCCCGCGGCTTCGATCGGATGGAACGAGGGATTGTTTGGGTTGAACTCCGTCCCCTTGTCCAGGGCGTACTGCGACGGCTCCAGAGAAGAATTCGAGGTCAGTTCCGTGTACCCGGAATGACACTTGAAGCACAACTGGTATTCCAGGTTCACGCCGTCCTTCAGGAACGTGTATTCCGGGCTGGACCCGGCCGCTCCATTCCCGACGGCGACGCCGGAGGCGTCCCCGATGCGCTGAGACGGTGTCCAGCCGTCCTCGGTCTCGGCCCCGCCGCCAGTACCCGAATCATGCACGCCATGGCAATCTCCGCATTCACTGTGGCGGTTCAGCGCTCCGGCGAACTCAGGATCCTTCCCACTCGTGTGGCTGGAATTCACGAGCGCGTCATGTGAGTAGTACTCCCGCTGGGCTTCGTTGTTCGCTGGCAGATCATCCGCCGTGTACTCACTCTTCACGTCCTGGCCTGCCCCCAGACCGTCGTGGCAAGTAAAGCAGAGATCGCTCTGCGGCCTTTTCTGCGCGAGCAGGCTGCTGGCGGCGCCCACGTGGGCGCGGTGACAGGTGGCGCACTGATCCGACGTAGCGGAATAGGGACCGTGTACTCGTTCGTCCGCGTCCGAGACGAATGCGGTACTCCTGGCGCGCCTGGATTCTAGACGGTAGCGCGGACCCGCTTGGTCCGTGTGGCGCCCATCGCGTTGCCTCGGGGAGAGCCTGACTTCGGCGCGCCCTCCTATCCGCAACGACGCCGTGTGTTCACCCGCGAACGGATTCCCAGCATCCGTGACCCGGAACTCATAGCGCTCCCAGAAGTCCGCGGCGGAACTGACCCTGACCGAGAACTCCTGCTCGGTCGCCGACCGCGGTTCCATTTCGACCCGCCGGTCCGGGTTGCGGCCCATCGACAGTTGCCCGGCGAGCCCTGTCGCGCCTTCCGGAATCTCGTACAGGAACTCCCGTAGGGGGATCACTCGCCCCAGTTCGCCCTTGGCGGTCCGCCCCTGCCCGTTCCGGTTCCATTCGCGGGCAACGTAGAAAGCCTCGTCCAGCTCCGCCTTCTCCGGCACTGTCCGGAAGCGCTCAGCGCCGCTGCGCCGGTACTCAAGTCTCGGCTTGGCTTTCAGCGTGATCGCTCGGTCGTTCAGCATCTGGAAGCGTACCCGGAAGGTCGAGAACCGTGCGATCCCATTCAGGGAAGTGTCTGTCTGAAGGTAGCTAGCACCACTGGGGACGACCTTGCCGAATGTGTGACGCGCCACAGTCAGATTCCCATCCGCGACGATGGCGAACGATCCTGGCTTCCCGATCTCCGCGGCCAGTTCTTCCGCGGAACGCTGGGTCGGCAGACGCAGCCAGTTTCCCGCGTTCGTCCGGACCGCGAAACTCAGGTCGGCGGGTTCTGTCGCGCCCAGAGGCAGGTCCTGGAGCGCTGCCTCGATCTGAACGGGTTTCGCGAATTCGCCGATCGGCCCACCCCCATCCAGCGGCTTAGCGACCACCGTGAAGGACAGCAATAACTTAGATCCCGGTTCCACCCGAGTTCTGGCAACCTCAACGCTCGCGGGTCGTAGCAATGATCCCGCCGGGACGGTGACCGTGATGCCTGACCCCTCCAGGGTGAGCACTCGCTCCTCATCAAGACCCGCCGGATCCGAACCCACCGGCGCGGGCACAGGGTCAGGGCCACCATCGGTGCCCACAGCCGAACCCAACCCCGACGCGAAGACAGCCATCGCGAACGCGCCCAGCCATGCGGTCAGCCTCAGCGCCCGCCAACATCCAGCTTCCCGGTTCAACCGCATCGTTCGCTCCCCAGCCGGTGTGGGGCACCGCAGCTCTAGCGACGATGCCCACACACACAGCCTGCCTTACGGTGTGTATCCCGAGGCGTGGCAGACCCGGCAAGTACCCCGGTTGTTGATCCGGAGAAGCTTGCTGTCCCCTGTATCCACAGTTCCGTCCGGCAGGTTCACAACTGACGAGTAGAGCCCTGGCATCGATGCGTTCGACCCGTGGGCCGTATGGCAGTTCGCACAGTTGCGGGCCTTGCCGCTGACCGCGGTGCTATCGCTGGTGTGCCTGTACGCGTACACCGCATCGCCCGAGTCGGTCTTCGCCTCATGATCCGCCAGATACCTGGTGTGGCACGTGCTGCACCAACTCGCTATCTTCTCCTGGAACTCCGACGCGTTCACATCTTGCGTGACCCAGTAGTTGGCGGTCGTGTAGACCTTCGTGGCCGTATCGGCGATCTCCACACCCGGTGAGACTGCCCCAGACTCCTTCGGAATCGCCCTGAGGATCCGGTACAGGCCGTTCCCGTGCGGGTCATGGCATGAACCGCACGAGAGGCTGACGGATTTCCCGTAGTTCACAGTCGCGCTGATCGCGCCGTTGCCCCATGCCATCTGACTAGATCCGTCGACGCTGTGATTCGAATTCGTGGCTGTGCCTGCAGCGAGCACACCTATCGTCGTCCCGGTCGCACCCGCGCCCGGGGTGTACACAGGATTGGCGGCATCAATCAACGCGTACTCGAACCCACCGCCGCGCAGTCCCGTCTCCCCTCCCGCGTAGCTGCGCCCGTTCTGGACATCCGTGGTCGCGCCAGCGCCACCACCGCCATGACAGCTGTAGCATATCTGCGACTGAGGATCCTTCAGCAGATGTGACGCTTTCGCCGAATGCATTCTGTGGCAACTGGCACAGTTGTCAACCACTAGGCTGCTGTTCTTCACGTGTGGCCCGTTATCGGCCGACGCGGGTCCGGCGAACGCCATAGCCAGCGCCACACCTCCACCCGCACCCAACAGCAAAAGTGCGCTCCTTACCTTCACAGTCCACCTCCTTGGTCCGGCTCTTTCTCTTTCTCTCGCATCCTGTCATCCATTGGATCTCCCACCTAGTACCCCCAAACCTGTACCCGGTCATTCACCCTATCCGTAATGTAGACGTGCGACCGAGCGTCCGCCGCGGCACCGTTCGGGAACTCGAAAAGCCCCTCACCGCTACCCTCGGCACCGAACAAACCTACTAGTCGCGGCCCGGTTTCCTGGGAAAGACCAGCGATGTCGTATAGCTGAACTCGCTGGTTGGTCGTGTCCGCGACGTACAGCAAGTGCCCGTCCGCAACAGCGACTCCCCGGGGCATAGACGTGTCGCCCGGACCGGACCCCCGCTTGATCTCCGCGACCACGTTCCCCTGACCGTCGAAGAGCAGAACCCGGCCGTTGTTGCTGTCACTGACGATCGTGTTCCCGGCGCCATCCACAGCTACGCCGTTCGGGAAGGAGGTCAGTCCTGGACTGCCCAACTCCCGGATCAGTTCCCCATCTGGGGAGAACACCAGGATCCGCTGCTTGCCGGCCACGTCCGTCACGGTCACGTTCCCCGCTTCGTCGAAGCCAATGCCCAGGGGCTGCCACTTCTTGCCGCGCGCCTTCGGAATGAACTGGCGCAGGTAGTTGCCGTCGCGGTCGTAGACATAGATCTCCCGCGCGGTCCTGTCGGTGACATAGACATCCTCGGTCAGCGGGTTCACAGCGACGTAGACGGGCATGTGGCTCGGCGCACTTGAGTCCGAGGGGACGAGAACACCAACCTCCTGACCAGAATCATCAAACACCTTCGTGGTGCGGTCTCCGCCACTCTGGGTTACGTAGATTCTGTCTCCCGACGGGGTCACAGCGACTCCGAGCGGCTCGGAAACTCCGTAGACGCTGAACTTGTACGCCGGTACCCGTTCCCAGTCGAGGCCAGGAAGCTGGGACAACGGTTTGCGGTTCACCAGATACCAGGTGAACAAGGCCGCCAGCATCGCGGCGATCACGATCATCACACCCAGCAGCCTCAGCTTGCGCCGCCTTGCCTCCAGTTCCTCAGGCGAGACTTCGTCCGCGGCACTGGTGTCCGGCACTGGCTCAGGAGAATCGGCGTCGAGCGGGGGATTGTCGAAGAAGACGGACATGTCAGCCTTTCCCCTCGTCGGCGGTCCCGTGACCAGTCGGAAGCGTGACCTGAGTCAGGCGGGCCAAGGCAGCGCTCGCGGTCTGGTTGCGCGGGTCCTTGGCGACTGCCTGGCGGTACCAGTCCTGTGCTGCGTCCCCGTCTCCCCGGACTTCGGCGACCATGCCCAAGCCAGTCATGGCCGAGGCTGCCACCGAGGACCCGGTCAGGGTCAGGAGGCGCGATTCCGCCTCGGGGAGTCGGTTCTGGGTGACGTCCACCATCGCACTCGCGTACGCGGCCTCGTCGGACCGGCCTATCGACTCAGCGGCCTGCGCCAGGGCGGCGTACGGTTCTGTCCAGCCCTGCGGGACCAGTGCCACAGCGGCGGACAGTGCTTCCACGGCCTTCTTCCCGGAACCCCGCTGCAGCAGCGCCTGGCCAAGAGAGAACAAGGCATCCGCATCCGTCCGATTGATCGCGAGCGCAGCTCGCAGGCTCGCGATTGCCTCATCCGTGGCACCGCGCCGGAGCAGGATGACACCCAACTGGTACTGGGCGGATTCTAGCTGCTCGTCGACCGGGGCGAACTCACCTCCGGCTGACGCGCTCGTGATCTTGCGCAGGGACTCCTCGGCCAAGTCGTCTTCGCCCATGGTCGCCAGGAGGATGCCCTGGCCCAGCAAGGCTGCCCGGTGCTCCGGTTCCGCCTTCAGGATCTCGTCGTACTGTGCCAGTGCGTCGTCAATCCTGCCGTCCTGCCGGTAGACTCCCGCGAGCTGCAACCTGGGGTTCACCTCATTGGGGCTTTGCACCACAGCATTCTCGGCGGCCTCGATCTGCCGTTCGGTCAGCGAAGGACCTGCGGTAACCCTCTGATCAAGGTAGTAGAAGACGCTGAACAGGCCGAGCGCGACCACCAGCGCAATGCCGCTGATCCTGATCAACCGTCCCAGGGTGGCCTCGGAAAGGCCCTCGGTACGTCTCACCAGATCCATATGCGCGTCAACCCTCCTTAGCGGAGCCGCCACGTCTCGTCGGCGCCAGGCCGACCACAAGCAGAAGCACTTGCCTCCACGCTCAATTTATTGCCTGGGGGCTTGTCCGGCACATCCACCGGGCGGCACATTTACGGTACAGGCTCACCCGCATGGCTCATCCAGAAGGGCTACGATCTGGTTCACCGCCGGGGAGGGAAGGCAATCCATCGCGGATCGCTTGGACAATCTCGTCGATACTTGCGCAGGCAGGCCGGGTCAGACCCGGTAGCGCCGACATGCTGATGTCAATGATGCGGGCACCTGGCGCCATCGCGCTGAGGTCCGCTTCGCTGGGTCCGTCGCCTATTTCGAAGATCACGACGAACGGACCCAGCGACAGGGCCTTGCGAACCGCCTGCGAGTCCTGGAGCAGGACTGGGCGCACATCCGCGCCGGATCCCCGGATCCACTTGGCCAGGCCCTCTCCGAGCAAGGGATGCCTGTAGAGGATCACGACCAACCGGTCCGGCAAGACCACCATCAAGCACCCCCTGACGGCTCTCCCTCATGGCTTCGACTTCAGTCCAATTGGGCAATGACGTTACGCGGAACGGGACGGCGTGGCTATCCCCCACCAGACACATTCCACGCGGGGCCACGATCACCCGGCAGGCTGTCAGAACCAGGCATCAGGGCGCCGTGCCGCTTCGCCCCAGACCATGCCTTACGACGTACGCGGCCGCCTGAGTCCGATTCTCAAGCTGCAACTTCTCCAACGCGTTGTGCACATGATTCTTGACCGTACCTTCGGTTATGGAAAGCGCCCGCCCAACTTCCTTGTTGCTCATGCCTTCAGCCACGAGTTGCAGGATTTCCAGTTCCCGCCTCGTGATGGCCGACGTCTCGCCGGTGGCAGGCGACACGGCGGGAATGTTCCTGACCTCGGCCAGGACCCGGGCCGCGACCGCCGGTGACAGCGCGGCCTCCCCGCGCATCGTGCACCGCAGCATCTCGAACAACTGTTCCGGGCGAAGGTCCTTGAGCAGGTATCCGCTCGCCCCGAACCGGATCGCGTCCAGGAGATGCTCGTCCGAGTCGGACACGGTCAGCATCACAACCTTCACCGCAGGCAGTTGCTCGCGGATAGCTCGCGTTGCCTCAACTCCGTCCATCACGGGCATCTCGATATCCATCACGACGAGGTCCGGGCTCAGGGCGTTGGCTTTCTCGATCGCGTCCAGCCCGTTCTCGGCCTCTCCGACAATGACCATGTCCTGCTGTTCGGCGATCAGAGCGGCTATCGCTCCCCGGAACAACGGCTGGTCGTCAACGAGCAGAATGCGCATTCGCCCATCGGTGGGTTGCATCGTTCTCCTCAAATCCACCCGAGCTACCGTTCGTCGTCACCCAGTGCGGTCCCTGCGACCTGGGAATCTCCGCGATGATTCGCGTGCCCCGGCCCCTGGCTGCGTCGACCGTCAGGGTACCTCCGATCAGCGACATCCGTTCAGTCATCGTCGACAGACCGAACGTCTCTCGGTGCGACCGATCGGACCTCAACTCGAATCCACTCCCGTCGTCCTCCACCTCAAACACGGTGGCGAACTGCGTCTCCCGTACCCGGACTGTCACACTCCTCCCCGCTGAGTGCTTGCGGACGTTCGTCAGGGCTTCCTGAATGACCCTGATCACCTGGACCTCGCAGCGCGGCGTCAGTAGCGGATCGAGATCGATCGCGCATTCCAGCGAGGTTGACATACCGGTGTTGCGACTGAAGTCGGAAAGATAGTCCCGCAAACCGTCCAGCAGTCCCCAGTCGGCGCGCCCGGAGTCCCGAAGACCGAGGATGGCTTCCCGGACATCCCGGTAGCCCTCCCCGCAAAGATCCGCGAGATCCGTCAGTTCAGAGAAAACGGAATCGAGTTCGGCTACTCCCGGTCGCGACTGAAGTGCGCGCAAGCGGAGTTGGCAGGCTCCGAGGATCTGGGCGAGACTGTCATGCATCTCGCGAGCGATCCGGTTCCTTTCATCGATGATGGCCTCCTGACGTTCCTGCTCCCGTGATGAAGCGCTGGTCAGGGCGATGGCCGCCAGACCGGAAAGCGTCTCGAGGAACCGACCATCTTTGGATGAGAATGGTTCATCCGCGCGCCGGGCGATCCAGATATCCCCGATCGTGCAGCCACGCGCCTGGATCGGAACCGTGAGAGTCGTGCGCCATTCGGATGATGCGCGGATCGGGCAGACCACATTCCCCTGATGCACGTCATGGAACTGATCGTCCCGCGAGGTGATGCAGGCAGCCGCATCCTCAAATGCCTGGTAGAGCTGGATGACGTCTCCGGCGCGGACGGTGAGGGAGTCCAGATCGGCCACGGAAAGGGCGGCCTCATCGCAGTTGATCAGTTCCCGTGCGTCATGCACCACGGCCGCGAGAATGTCCGGTGGCGCGACCTGGCGGGAGATCTGCACGAGCACGTCGTACAGTGCGTGGCCCTCCCTCTGCCGACGGCGAAGGTCGGCCAGAATCTGGTTCGCCTGGATGGCCTCCGCGATCAGGTGTCCGAGCCTGTGAATGGTGTCGACGGTCAGGGGACTACCCAGCGGGTCCAGAACCACTCTCATGCGGCCTACGGTCGTCAGTCCCGCGATCAACGGTATGTCGACAACTGTTGCTTCATCGGCGGCGGGCCATAAGGCCCCCGGCGCGTCGCCGTGTTCCGACTTCCACGCCAACTGCTCGATGCCGTCGCACACGTGCCCTTCAGCGGTTGGCTCGACGGAAATCAGGACTTCACGGGCGCCGCTGGCTTCCCTGACGCATTCACTCGCGGCATCGGCCAGAGCCGGGAGTGAATGCACTCCCTGGATGGCGTTCGACAGGTCGCTGAGTGCCGCGAGCTCTTGGTTCTGCTCCACGATCCGCCGTTGGATCTTGTCAACGGAATGGAAGATCCCGTAGCCAAAGGCGAGCGCCGGGATGAATGACACGCCGACGAGAAGCCACAGGACCGGAGTTCGGATCAGATCCGACAGGAAGCTGTCCGCCGCGTAGTTGACCACTGCCAGCTCAAGCACCACCAGGAACCCGAGCGGTAGAACCATGGCGATGAGCTTCAGCCGACGCATCTCCGACTGGCCAGTGGCTGCGGAAGCCACCATCAAGCATCCGCCCAAGCGCTTGAGGACCACACCCACTCCTCAAATAATCCCCAGCTTTGAGGATACCACCGCTGCCGGACCCGACCTTGGTCACCGACCGCCGCGTCAGGCACACTTGTGTGTATGATCTCGCCGTTGTCCGGAAGGTCCCCGAGTACGGTTCGGGTGGGCTGAGTGCGCACTCCAACGCCCCGATCGTACACAGACAAGCCCCTGCTCGTTTTCTGGGAGATGACCAAGGCCTGCCCGCTGGCTTGTCGTCACTGCCGGGCGACCGCGCAACATGCGCCCCTGGCGGGCGAGCTCAGTACCTCTGAGGGCATGCGGTTCCTGGACAGTCTCGCCGGCTTCGGCGCCCCCGCACCCGTCTTGATTCTGACTGGCGGGGACCCGCTGGCCAGGCCCGACTTCCTACCGTTAGTGCGCCATGCCAAGTCCCTTGACTACCGCGTCGCCCTCGCCCCAGCCGTAAGTGATGCCTTCTCCGGCCAGATCCTCGACGATCTGCTCGAGGCGGGGGTGCGCACAGTGTCGATGTCGCTGGACGGGGCGAAACCGGAGACACATGAGGGGGTCCGCCAGGTGTCGGCCCACTTCAGCCAGACGCTCGCCAAGATCAGCGAGCTGGTCGGGCGAGGATACACGGTTCAGATAAACACAACAGTGATGGTTGGCAATGCACCTGAACTGGCCGCCATCGCGGAACTGTTGCACGACCTCAGAGTCGATATCTGGGAGGTCTTCTTCCTCATACGAGTTGGCCGGGGCACCGATCAGCTAGCCCTGAGCGCTGAACAGTGCGAGGACGTCGCGCATTTCCTCTATGACGCGGCGGCTTATGGCTTCATCGTGCGCACTGTCGAAGCCCCCCTCTTCAGGCGTGTGGTTACGTGGCGCAACTCCCCTGAAGCGCAAACCGTCGATGTGGCGGAACACTTCGGCCTGGGGTCGCTATACCGCTCGCTGAGCATGGATCTCATCACGCGCCTGGGCGATCCCGCCCGCGGACGGAAGGCGACCACTTCCGGGACGCGTGACGGCGACGGGATCCTGTTTGTGGGCCACGACGGGCAGGTACTCCCAGCTGGATTCCTACCCTTGCCCCTTGGGAACGTCCGCGAGCGCAGCGTCGTGGACATCTACCGCAACCATCCGGTGCTGCGCCGGATCAGGGCGGCGGAGTTCGCCGGCCGATGCGGTTCCTGCGAATTCCGCAGGGTGTGTGGCGGGTCGCGCTCCCGCGCGTTCGCGGAGACCGGCAATCCGCTGGGTGAGGATCCGGCATGTGTATACCAGCCACTCCCCGGACAACCCGCCACCTAACCCGAATGGGTAGCCTCCGCGGCTACGTTTCGCCGGTGAGGTTCGGCCTATCCTCACCAGGGCACTACGCGGTGAGTATCCGGCGCGCGGACTTCACGTCCCAGGCGATCGCCGCCTTTAGCTCGGTGACCGAGTCGAACTTCCGCATTGGCCGCAGGTGCTCAATGAAGTCCACCGCCACGTACTTGCCTGCGAGTCCGAGATCCGCCCGGTCCAGGGCGTGTGCCTCGACGCGTCGGGCCGCGCCGCCGAAGGTAACGTTCGCCCCGACACTTACCGCCGCCGCGTGGCGCCTCGGCTCTCCGTATGGGTCCACAACGAGCCATGCCGCGTAGACGCCATCGTGCGGCACCGAACTGCTCTCGTGCACGGCGACGTTCGCGGTTGGGAACCCCAGCGACTTGCCGCGGCCGTCACCGGGAACGACCATTCCTTCCACGCGGTGAGGTCGAGCCAGCCCGACGGATGCTTCGGCAACATCCCCGCGCATCACCAGCGCCCGGATTGCCGTGGACGACCAGACGCTCCCTGACTCGTCAGCGGCCAAGCCGACGGAATCGACGCTGAATCCATCCATCTCACCCTGCTCGGTCAGCACAGCGACGTCGCCGACAGCCATGTGGCCGAACCTGAAGTTGGACCCGACGACGACGAGCTTGGCCGACAGCTGCCCGGTCAGGTACTCGGCCGCGAACTCCTCACACGTGACGCCGGCGACCTCGCGGCTGAATGTGACTAGGCGAACGGCGTCGACACCCAGCTCCGCGAGCAGTCCGAGCTTGTGACGCAAAGTGGTCAGTTGAGGTGTTGAGGCCTCCGGCCGCAGGACGGACACCGGATGCGGATCAAACGTGAGAACGACGAAGGGCAGGTTCCGGCGCGACGCGTCGGCTCTGGCGCGCGCCAAGATTGAGCGATGTCCTAGGTGAACTCCGTCGAACACTCCCACCGACACGACACTGGGCTGCCCGAAGGGCGGGTCACCGTCTCTGAGTACGGGAAGCGGGTCGCTGGTTCTCGCGGACTGGCTCATGAAACGACCTTGCCCCGCCCCGCCCGTTTGTCCGGCACGACCATCCGGTAGCGCCACTGTCCTTCCACGCTGTCGGCCACCGCCAGAAGGTCCGCGCCTGAGTCCAGGAGCGCAACGGGTCCGCTATCCGCCACGCCGGAGGGGACTCGCGTGCCTGACAGCACTGGACCGGGGTCACCCACAACCACAGTTGGCAGGACTTGGCCAGCGACGACTCCCGCCGGGATGAGATCCGGGCGGTTGGCCTCCACGTAGTCCAGAGTCCGAGCCTGAGACACCAAGAAGGGTCCAACTGAGGTCCGGCGTAGCGATGTCAAGTGGCCGCCCACTCCGAGACTCGCGCCGAGGTCCCGGGCCAGCGCGCGTACATATGTTCCGGACGACACTCGCACGCGAACGTCCACGTCCAGCACTTGCACTGCGTCGAAGACAGCGGCGGACGTGCGCAGAATCTCGAACGAATGGACTGTGACGGCCCTGGCCGACAGCTCAACGGCTTGACCAGCGCGCACGAGCCGGTAGGCACGAGTACCCGCCACTTTGATCGCGGAAACAGACGACGGCCGCTGCTGGATCTCCCCAGTCAAGGCACAGACACCTTGAGCCAGCGGCAATTCCGGAGAGGCGCCATCAGAAGACGTCACCTCGCCCTCAGCGTCGTCGGTTGTTGTGCTGACTCCCAATCGAATTGTCGCGTCGTACTCCTTGTCCACCCCACCCAGGAAGGTCAGCAACCGGGTCGCGCTCCCGACCCCGACGACGAGCAAGCCAGTGGCTACCGGGTCAAGGGTTCCCGCGTGCCCAACCTTCCGCGTCCCGTATGCCTTACGAATCCTGGCCACAACACCGTGGCTCGTGATGCCAGCTGGCTTGTCCACCAGCAGGATGCCGTCGGTTGACATCAGACCGGACGATTGGGGGCCACGGAATCCTCGGGCACCGCTTCCGGAAGTTCCGGGTGCCGGTACGGATCGGGATCCCCGGCGAACGTCGCATCGGCAGCTCGCGCTTGGAGTTCGGCATCCGCCGAGGCCGCCTGCCGGATCAGATCCTCGATATGCTCCGCCGCCACGGGCAGAGCGTCGGCGACGAAATCGATTGTCGGCGCGAAGCGAACGCCCGTCTTCTTCGCGACCTCGCTGCGCACGAGACCCTTGGCTGACTCGAGCGCGGCTCCTGACTCGGCCAGCTCGTGCTCCGACCCGAGCACGGTGTAGAAGATCGTGCTTGACCGCAAGTCGTTCGCCACCCGGACCTCGGTGATCGTCACGAACCCCAGGCGGGGATCCTTGATCCTCCGCTCCAGCATCTCCGCGGCGATCTCCTTGATACGGTCGGCCAGCCGGCGCACTCGCGCTTCGTGGTCGGTCATTCACGCACCTGCTCGCGCTGCTCGAAGGTCTCGATGACGTCGCCGACCTTGATGTCGTTGAACGAGCCCAGACCGATACCGCACTCGTATCCGTCACGAACCTCGGTCACGTCATCCTTGAACCGGCGCAAGGACGATACCGTCAGGTCCTGCGCGACCACGACACCGTCGCGCACGAGTCGCGCCTTGGCGTTTCGCCGGATCAGGCCCGTGCGCACGAGGCATCCCGCGATGTTCCCGAGCTTGCTGGACCGGAACACCTCGCGGATCTCAGCCGATCCGAGCTGTACCTCTACGTATTCGGGCTTGAGCATGCCGCGCAGGGCCGACTCGACATCGTCGATGGCCGCGTAAATCACCGAGTAGAACCGCGTCTCCACGCCCTCGCGCTCGGCCAGTTCCGATGCCTTGCCCTGAGGCCTGACGTTGAACCCGATGATGATCGCATCCGAGGCCGCCGCCAACATCACGTTGGTTTCAGTTATGGCCCCGACGCCGCGGTCAATGACACGCAACGAGACCTCGTCGCCGACGTCGATCTTCATCAGGGCGTCCTCGAGTGCCTCAACCGACCCGGAGACGTCGCCCTTCAGGATCAGCTTGAGTTCCTGGACCTCGCCCTTCTCGACCTGCGACAAGAACTCCTCGAGCGTGCGCCGCGGCCTGGACTTGGCCAGCATCGCGTTGCGCTCCCTGGCTTGCCTGGTCTGGGCGATTTGCCTCGCGGTACGGTCCTCCGACACGACCAGGAACGAGTCTCCCGCAGCCGGAACAGACGTCAATCCGAGCACCTGGACCGGTCGCGACGGCGGTGCCTCATCGACCGGCTCCCCGTGCTCATCCAGCATGGCGCGAACCCGCCCGAAAGCCTCGCCCGCCACGATGGAGACGCCCGGACGCAGCGTTCCGCGCTCAACAAGGACGGTTGCCACCGGACCCCTGCCTCTGTCCAGATGTGCTTCGATCGCGACACCTTGCGCATCCTGATTGGGGTTCGCGCGCAGATCCAGCGAAGCGTCCGCCGTCAGGGTCACCGCCTCGAGCAAAGCCTCGATCCCGACTCGGCTCTTCGCTGACACGTCGACGAACATCACCTCGCCGCCGAATTCCTCCGCGACTAGGCCATATTCGGTGAGCTGTGTTCGAACCTTGGTTGGATCAGCCCCTTCTTTGTCAATCTTGTTGACCGCCACGACGATCGGCACATCGGCGGCCTGCGCGTGGTTGAGCGCCTCAACAGTCTGCGGCTTGACACCGTCATCCGCCGCGACTACCAGGATCGCCACGTCCGTGACCTTCGCTCCCCTGGCCCGCATCGCTGTGAACGCCTCGTGGCCGGGAGTGTCGATGAACGTGATCGCCCGCTCATCGCCGCCAATGACCGCATGGACCTGATACGCACCGATGTGCTGCGTTATCCCACCGGCCTCGCCAGCGACTACGTCAGCGCTACGTATAGCGTCAAGCAGCTTGGTCTTGCCGTGATCGACGTGGCCCATGACGGTGACGACAGGCGGGCGTGGCAGCATCTCCGCCGCCTCGCCCTCATCCTCGCCAAACTCCAGGTCGAATCGTCCCAGCAGCTCACGGTCCTCATCTTCGGGAGAGACGATCTGGACGTCGAAGTCCAGTTCCTGCCCAAGAAGCTTGAGCGTGTCATCGTCGACCGACTGGGTCGCGTTGACCATCTCCCCCAGCTTGAACATCACTGTCACGAGCTCCGCCGGACTGGCGTCGACCTTGTCGGCGAAGTCGGTCAAGGATGAACCGCGGGCCAAGCGCACTTGCGCCCCATCCCCCCTGGGGATCCTCACGCCGCCGATCGTCGGCGCCTCCATGTTGTCGAACTCCTGGCGCTTCGCCCGGCGGGACTTGCGCGCCCGGGTTGGCTTGCCACCAGGCCGCCCGCGGCCTGGGCCCCCTGGACCCCGCCCACCCGGACCACCCGGTGCACCAGGACCACCCGGACCTCGTGCGCCCGCTCCGGCATAGCTACCCGGAGCGCCACGGCCCGGACCACCCGGACCGCCCGGGCCTCGTGCGCCAGCTCCGGCATAACCACCCGGAGCGCCACGGCCACCCGGGGCTCGGCCGCCGGGACCACCTGGGCCGCGGTCACCCGGGCCACCGAAGCCGCCTCTCCCCCTGAGCCCACCAGGTCCGCTCTGCGGCGTTGGCATTGAGCCAGGTGTAGGACGTGGTGCGTCTGGTACCCCCCCAGGGGGGCGCGTCGCCGTGTTGCCCGTGAACGGGTTGTTCCCAGGGCGTGACGTCCGGGCAGCGACACTGCCCGAGAACGGGTTGTTGGCGGGACGCGGTCCCGCTGGACGTGGCGTCAGCCTCGGCTCGTCGACCTCGGGAGGTACGGAGGCAGGCGCGCCACCGGCGGGGGCATCCTTCGGGGCTGCCGCATCGCCTTCTGGTCCGCCGGCAGACTCAGCAGGCGCGACGGGAGTCTTCGGCAGGGCTTGGGCGGCTGCGGCGCCGGAGTCCTCGACAGCCGGAGCCACACGTGGACGTACAGCTTGTCGCGGACCAGTGCGTATGGAGCTGGAGCCAGCTCGCGGAGCCTGGGGCTCCGGAGCGGCGACGTTCAGAGATTCTCGAAGTTTGCGCGCTACAGGAGTCGCCACTGTCGAGGAAGCCGACCTAGCGAACTCCCCCATCTCCTCGAGCTTCTCGAGGACCTGCTTGCTTTCGAGCCCGAGCTCTTTGGCCAGCTCGTAGACCCGGACTTTTGACACGGTTCTCCTGTCTTGGTCCGGGTGTTCACCGCAGACCCTCAGTCGTGGTTTGACTCACTCATGGCTGGGTGGTCATCGGTAGCTCATCTCGTCTCCGCCTTCGATCGACGGCCGTCTTCTGCCGCAGCACTTGCCCGAGAGCGTCGGACGACAACGGTCCCGTCACCCTCAGAGCACGGGTCCATGCCCGCCTACGCTCCGCGAGCGCCAGGCACTCCAGGTCGGGATGCAGATAGGCGCCCCTGCCCGGTTGCCGACCGCTGTCATCTGGGATCAGATCTGATCCCCTGGCAACGGCTCGCAGCAGATCGGATTGGTTTCCCCGACGCCGACAGCCCACACAAGTGCGTTCTGGGACGTGGGATCCGATGCGGCCAGTGTACCCGCTCAATCCGGTGCGCCAGCAACGCCCGGCGGAGCGGCGGAGTCCGACCGAATATCGATCCTCCATCCCGTCATCCGGGCGGCCAGTCGCGCGTTCTGCCCTTCTCTACCGATCGCCAAGGACAACTGATAGTCCGGAACCGTGACGCGCGCCGATCTCGCTGCCGCATCTACGACTTCCACGCTGGTAACTCGGGCGGGCGAAAGGGCATTCGCGACGTACCGTGCGGGATCATCGCTGAAGTCGACGATGTCGATCTTCTCCCCTGACAGTTCGGCCATCACCTGACGCACGCGCTGTCCCATCGGCCCGATGCAGGAGCCCTTGGCGTTTACGTTCGGATTGTTGCTGCGAACGGCTATCTTCGTCCGATGACCCGCCTCCCGCGCCAGACCCACGATCTCCACCACGCCGTCCGCGATTTCCGGGACCTCCAGCGCGAACAGCTTCGCGACCAGATCCGGGTGAGTACGTGAGATGATGACCGACGTCCCGCTGGGGCCGCGCCTCACGGAGACGATCACGGCCTTGATGCGGTGACCGTGTTCATAGTTGTCTTGGGGAACCTGCTCAGCCGGGGGTAGGACGGCCTCGACCTTCCCCAAATCCACCAACACGACAGCCGGATCACGACCCTGCTGGATCGTGCCGCTGACAAGGTCGCCGGACCGAGCGGAGAACTCCTCGAACGAGCGGTCCGAACTGGCATCCCTCAACCGCTGTACCAGTACCTGACGCGCTGTGGCGGCCGCGACGCGTCCGAATCCGGCGGGAGTGTCGTCGTACTCCTCAACCAGATCACCCCTTTCGTCCAGCCTGGCAGCCCACACGGTGACGTGACCTGACTTGCGGTCCAAGCTGACCCTCGCGTGCTCGACTGCCCTGGGCTCGTGGGAGTAGGCGATCAGCAGAGCTTCCTCGATGCTCGACACCAGGAGATCCAGCGACAAGGACCGCTCGCGTACGAGAGTCTTGAGTGCGTCAATATCGATATCCATACCGCGTCACTCCTCGGTCTCGTCGCGCCGCTTGAACTCCACCTGCACGACGGCGCGTTCAATCGAATCCAGCGGCAATGATCGCTCACCTGCGCCGCTTTCCACTTCGTCAAGCACAACGCGGGAAGCTCGCTCGTCCACTCCGCGAATGCGGCCAATGATCGTCTCGCCAGCGGCTAGGACTCTCACCAGTCGGCCGACGTTCCTGCGCCAGTGCGATGGCGCAGTCAAGGGCCGATCGACTCCGGGACTGCTTACTTCCAGAACGTACGGCCTCTTACCCAGATGCGGGGAGTCTTCCAGCGCGGCTGACACGACCCTGGTCGCCGCCGCGAGTTCATCCAGGGTGATACCAGTCGGCGTGTCCACCGCTACGCGCAGTAGGCGACGCCCGCCAGCCGAGAGTACGCGAACTTCCTCCAGCTCGGCACCCGTGTCAGACAAGGGGCCAGCGATGACCTGAGTCAGTCGCTCGGCCAGATCCGATGCCATCGGTGCCTCCCTATGCGGTTGTCGCCTAGGCCAACCCCCAGTGTGTAACGTAGGCCGCCCGTCCTAGGGTAGCGACAAAGATGCCCTTCCCCCGACCACGGAGAACTACAGTGATCCAGCGACGCACACTGCTCGCCGGATTCCTGGCCGGAACCGCGCTCGCGGCCGTAGGCTGTTCCTCAGGCATCCCCGTGATTGGCAGCACCGACCCCGACGCGGAGGTCAAGGCAGGAACCGCTGAGTCAGAAGCCGGGCTCATCGCGATCTACGACTCAGTGATCGAAGCCTTCCCAGCCCTGGGCAAGGATCTGACGCCGTTCCGGGACCAACACAGCCAGCATCTGTCGGCGATAGTCGGGGACGGGGGGGCACCGGCTTCAGCTAACGTAACGATCGACGTCGCGAGCCAGCTGGACGCTGCTCGCCTGCTGCGACGCGCTGAGCGCCAGGCCGCCAAGCTTCGCGTCGAAGGATGCGTGGCGGCACGTGACGCATCCCTGTCCGAGCTCCTATCCGTGATCGGGTCATGCGAGGCGGCCCATGCCACGTTCCTGGCGGGGGTGCGCTGACATGGACGCGTGGGCAGCAGCGGCTCTGGGAGAAGAGGCCGCGATCTACGGATACGAAGTCCTGACCGCCCAACTTGTCGGAGCCGAGCGAATCAAAGCTCTGCGGGCCGTGAAGTCGCATGAACACGCTCGGGACAACGCACGCGACCGCCTGACCGAAGGTGGCGGGAACTTGGATGCTCCCGCTGCCTATGACCTGCCCTTCTCGATCACGTCGCCGGCCAGCGCCAAACGCTTGGCGATCCTGTTGGAGCTGCGACTGGTTTCTGTTTACGCATCGACGGTACGGCCGACTGATGGCTCCGCTCGAGCATATGCGGCAGCCTCAGCCCAGAAATGCGCATCCAGAGCGGTCGGTTGGGGATGGGTACCAACGGCGTTCCCCGGCATGGAGGCGGACCAGCCATCCGGACCAGCCGACACCTCCCGGTCGCCAGTCTCAGACGGGGCGCGCGTCGACTGAGGCGATCGCGCATAGATCAGCGATGATCTCGCCAACGGGCACCCTGCGGCGCTCGCCCGTGCGGCGGTCCTTCACCTCGACCGCCCCATCGGCCAGCGCCCTGCCCACGATCACAATCGTCGGCACGCCGATCAAGTCAGCGTCATTGAACTTGACTCCCGCGGAGACAGATGCGCGATCGTCGAACAGCACCCGGAGCCCGGCGGCCTGCGCGTCTTCGGCCAGCTTGGCGGCCGCCCCGGTCACATCGTCAGACTTGCCAGCCGCGATGACGTGGATGTCGGCGGGAGCGACTTCACGGGGCCAGCACAGCCCTCGGTCATCGCACAACTGCTCAGCGATCGCGGCCACAGCCCGTGAGACGCCGATTCCGTAGGAGC
Source organism: Candidatus Nanopelagicales bacterium (assembly GCA_030700225.1). Lineage (NCBI taxonomy): Bacteria > Bacillati > Actinomycetota > Actinomycetes > Candidatus Nanopelagicales > Candidatus Nanopelagicales bacterium. Next base: position 27,559 of record JAUYJT010000039.1, read on the forward strand.
CCATCGTGACCGTGACGAGGCTGCCGTTGGGATCAAGTACTCGTAACCCAAGCGCCTCCGCGTACTTGCGTCCCAGCTGGAAGATGTGGCCGATCTCGATACCGCGAGCGATCTTCAGTGCCGATCCACAGTGCGGGCAGGGGTCGCCGTCAATCACTTCCGCGGCCTCTATCTGCCCGTCCGGCTCGAAATCCCGCCCAGCCACTAGGCCGAACACGTGGCGGTCGGGCGCATTCGCCCCCGTCACCCAGGCCGTTCCCGCCGCGACTCGCGGATCGACCAGGTACCGGATGCCGGTTGAGCTGCTCTCGCCCAACGCCCGCGGACCGATGTACCCGCGGACCAGTTCCGGATGGGCAGCGAAGTCATCCTCCTCGAAGACCGCCACGTCGCTTGGATGAAGGGCGGTTTCGAGCCGCTTCAGGTCCACCTCGCGGTTCCCGGGCAGTCCGATCACCAGAACGGAGCGCTGGCCATCCGGGCCCGTGACCTTGAGCACGACGTTCTTCAGCGTGTCGGCTGCCACCCAGGGCCGGTCCGCGCGTCGCAGTTCAGGAGTCTCGTTGGCGAACGCCACTAGCGAGTCGATGCTCGCCGTCCCAGGAGTGTCGGCTTCGACGGGTTGACCACGCTCCTCGCCGACGGGCACCGGCGGCACCGCAGTTGTGACGGCCTCGGTGTTGGCCGAGTAGTCGCACTCTGAACAGCGCACGAACGTGTCCTCGCCAAACTCACAGGGGGCGAGGAACTCCTCGCTTGCCGAGCCCCCCATGGCACCGGACTGGGCGGCGACGATGGCGAACGACAGTCCCAACCGTTCGAATGTCTTCACGTAGGCCGACCGATGCGCGGCGTAGCTTCTGCGCAATCCGTCATCGTCAACGTCGAACGAGTACGAGTCTTTCATCACGAACTCGCGGCCGCGCAGAATCCCCGCCCTGGGCCTTGCCTCATCCCGGTACTTCGTCTGGATCTGATACAGGCTCACCGGAAGGTCCTTGTATGAGGACACTTCCTGCTTGACCATCAGCGTGAAGAGCTCCTCGTGCGTGGGGCCGAGCAGATAGTCCCCGCCCCTACGATCGCGCAGCCGGAATAGCGTCTCGCCGTACTCGTCCCACCGACCAGTCCGCTCGTATGGCTCGCGCGGAATCAGTGCCGGGAAGTGAACCTCCTGGAAACCCGCGGCGTCCATCTCCTCGCGAACAATGCGCTCCACGTTGCGGTAGACCATGTATCCCAGCGGCAACCAGGAGAAGATGCCCGGCGCGACGCGTCTGACATAGCCAGCCCGGACCAGGAGCCGGTGGCTCGGTAGCTCCGCGTCAGCAGGATCCTCACGGAGCGTCCGCAGGAACAAGTGGGACATGCGAAGCACTTCAGACCTCCAACTCGAACACTCCGGTGAGAGTATCCGTCCTGACCGCCAACCCCCGCACGGCGCGGCGCCAGGCCCCGGCCTCCGGCTCCGCGGGAACGGCCGTTCCCGACAAACGCGACCGTTTGGGTACAGACGCGCCCGTTACAACGCCCGTTTCTTTCCGCAACTGTCGCGTTTGTTCGGAACGGCCGCTTCGGCGGGGGTGGCGGGCAGGCGGATGGACGTGGCGACGGAGGTGTCGGCGGCATGACCGGCGGCGCGTCAGAATCGAAGCGTCAGAACAGAACTGTCGCGAAGGTGCCGACCCTGCGGAATCCAGACTTCCGGTACGTGCGCAGAGCTCGCTCGTTGAACGAGTTGACGTACAAAGACACAGTTGGCGCCTTGCGCGAAGCCAATTCGACAACGGCGGCCATGCCTGGCGCCGACAGCCCCCGCCCGCGGTACTCCGGATCGACCCAAACTCCCTGTATCTGACATGCGGAGTCAGAAACAGCACCCATTTCCGCCTTGAACACAGGGCGGCCTTCCGCAAACCGGGCGAATGCACGCCCCGCCCGCACTAGTGCAGCGACGCGTCGGCGGTATCCAGGCCCAGCTCCGCCAGCCACAGGTGACACCCCGACCTCCTCGGTGAACATGGCCACGCACGCCGGGAAGATCGCGTCGATCTCGCCCGGCTGGACAGTCCTGACCGCCGGGTCGGGCTCGACTAGCGACGGTCCCTCGTAGACCATGAGCGGCTGATCAACGCGTACTTCACGTGCCGGGCCCCACGTATCCGCCAAGTGACTCCACAAGTCCAGGACCTCCTCCATAGGCCCGACGATCGATGAGCACCTCCTCGGCCGCCGCACCGCGAAACTGCCAAACGCCCGGCGGGCGTCCGCAGTGGTCTCGATTGGCACCAGATTCGCGCCCGTCAGAACGGCGGAAGTCAGTTCGCCTTCGCCAAATCCCCAAACCTCGCCGCCAAGTGACTCGGCGCGCAGGCCTCCATCAGCCAAGCGTGACGCGGCGACGCAGTGCCTAACGGGGTCTGACGCCAGCAGCGGCCATAGCAAGCACTCGTCTCCCGGACGGAGTACGCGCACGCCTGACTGCCAAGCGGTCATCTTGACACTTCGACCTCTGCGGAACCCGGCTCACGGCCCGCAGCGGCAAGCTTCTTGGCCTCTTCGATCAGCGTCTCCACGATCAAAGCCTCCGGCACGGTCTTGACTACTTCACCCTTGACGAAGATCTGACCCTTGCCGTTGCCGCTCGCCACACCGAGATCGGCCTCGCGAGCTTCCCCCGGGCCATTCACAACGCAACCCATCACGGCCACCCTCAGCGGAACATCCAATCCGGCCAGGCCCACGGTCACCTGCTCGGCGAGGGTGTAGACGTCGACCTGTGCCCGCCCACAGGAAGGACACGACACGATTTCGAGGTGCCGCTGCCGCAGATTCAACGACTCCAGGATCGCCGCTCCGACCTTGACTTCCTCAACTGGTGGAGCGGACAACGAAACCCTGATCGTGTCGCCGATCCCCTCTCCTAGCAGGACACCGAACGCCACGGCTGACTTGATGGTGCCCTGGAAGGCCGGGCCGGCCTCCGTGACCCCAAGATGCAGTGGGTAGTCGCAGCGGCTGGCCAGTAACCGGTACGCCTTCACCATCACCACCGGGTCATGGTGCTTGACGGAGATCTTCAGGTCAGTGAAGCCGTGATCTTCGAACAGCGAACACTCCCAAAGCGCGGACTCAACCAGGGCTTCGGGCGTGGCACGTCCGTGCTTCTTCAATACACCTGGTTCCAGCGAACCAGCGTTGACGCCTATTCGGATGGGCGTGCCCGCGTCCCCAGCGGCCCTCGCGATCTCAGCGATCTGGTCATCGAACCGCTTGATGTTGCCCGGGTTCACTCGAACCCCCGCGCACCCGGCGTCTATCGCCGCGAAAACGTACTTCGGCTGAAAGTGAATATCGGCGATGACCGGAATCGGCGACTTGGCGACTATCCCAGGCAGGGCATCGGCGTCGTCGGCGCTTGGAACAGCTACACGCACTACCTGGCACCCAGCGGCCGTGAGTTCAGCGATCTCCCGCAGCGTGGCGTCCACGTCAGCGGTCAGAGTCGTCGCCATTGACTGCACGCTGATCGGGGCGTCACCCCCAACCGCCACCGGATTCGTGGCGTGTCGCAGCACGATCCGTTTGGAGGGCCTTCGCGGAGCCAGTGTGTCCGGCGCCGGACGACCTACCGGAAGGATCATGCCTGGAGTCCTTTCACACGGGTCATCCCCCAAGCGTTATCGGCTTGACGATGTCGGCCCAAACCACCATGATTCCAACACCTATCAAGGTAATCGCCATCACGTAGGTGACCGGCAGCAAGCGAGCCGTGTCCACTGGCCCCGGATCGGGCCTGTGCCTCCAAGCCGCGAGCCGCCGACGTGCGGCTTCCCACAGCGCTGCCGCAACGTGCCCGCCGTCAAGTGGCAGCAGGGGCAGGAGGTTGAAGAGGAACAGGAACAGGTTCAGTAATGCCGCGAGCCCCAGGATCGACGCCGCTTTGGCGCGCAACGGCTCGTCAGTGGCCGCGATCTCCCCGCTGAGTCGGCTGACACCCACAACACTCACAGGGCCGCCCGGGTCTCGTTCGCCGTTGGTGGCCAGGGTGACGCCCAACTCATACAGCCGCGCCGGAAGGCCTCCCAGAGCAACCACAGAATCCCGAGTGATGCCCCAGATATGGGACGGAACTTCGGTCACCGCCAGGCCCTGGTATTCAGCCTGGGGCCGAACGCCCAGGAACGTCCGCTCACGGTAGTCCCCCGTAGGCCTGCTTTGTTCATCGAAGACCGGATATGACACCGAGGCCAGATCCGCCGTCAGCGACACGTTGCTGCCCCCCCGGTTCACAACCACAACCGTCGGGCCGAGCGCCGACTCCAGGCTCCGGGTCAGGTCCTCCCACGACGCGATCGACTCGTTGCCCACAGACACTATGGTGTCGCCCGCTCGTAGCCCAGCCTTCTTGGCGGGCGTCGCCTGCCCGGCGGGGCAGCTCCCGTCATCACCAACTTCGCCCCGAGGGTCATCGGCAGTCGGCACGCAGGGCACAACCCCGGCAACGCTGGTCGTCTGCACTGGCAGGCCTACGCCAACGAGCACAATCGAGAACAGAATCACGGCTAGCACAAGGTTCATCAGCGGCCCTGCCAGCATGATGGCCAGGCGCTTCGCCACGGGAAGCCGGTAGAAGACCCGGCCCTCGTCGCCGGGCTTGATCTCTTTGAGGGACTCCGAGCGCGCCTCGTCTATCAGGCGCGAGAAGCGGCCGCTCCGACGTCGCCCGATTCTCTCGGGCGGGTACATACCGACAATCCGGACGTAGCCGCCTAACGGCACAGCCTTGACGCCGTACTTGGTTTCGCCCTTCTGCCTGGACGCGAGCACCGGCCCGAATCCGATCATGAACTCGGTGATCTTCAAGCCGAAGCGCTTCGCCGTGGCGAAGTGCCCAAACTCGTGCAAAGCGATCGACGCGAAGATCAAGGCGATGAACGCGATGACGCCTATAGTCGTGGCAATGGCCTCGTTCAAGTCACTGACCTCCGGCCGATCAGGGCCGCGGCCCGCTCACGCGCCCATCCGTCAGCCCCTAGGACGTCCTGCAACTCCGCGACGTTCCGCGAGCTGCCAATCTCAGACATGTACTGGTCTACAACGCGCTCGATCGTGTCAACAATCCCCGGGAAGCTCAATCCGCCGGACAGGAATGCCGAGACAGCCACTTCGTCAGCGGCGTTGAACACCGCTGGGGCTGTCCCCCCGGCTTCACCGACCCGCGCGGCCAACCTCACAGCGGGAAAGGTGTCGTGATCAACGGGGTCGAAGGTCCACTGCGTCGGATGCGTCCAATCGCACGGCGCTGCCGCGCCCGGCACCCGCTCCGGCCACGCCAACCCCATCGCTATAGGCAGGCGCATGTCCGGTGGACTGGCCTGCGCCAGAGTCGATCCGTCAGTGAACTGCACCATCGAATGCACGACAGATTGCGGATGGACGACGACATCCATGCGCTCAAACGGAACATCGAAGAGCAGGTGCGCTTCGATCAGTTCGAGCCCCTTGTTGACCAACGTCGCCGAGTTGACGGTCACTAGGGCGCCCATGTCCCAGGTCGGGTGACACAACGCTTGCTCTGGGGTGACCCCGGCCAGAGCGGTCGCTGACCATCCTCTGAACGGCCCACCACTGGCGGTCAAGATCAGCCGTGCCACTTCCGCGCTGGACCCGCCGCGCAACGCCTGCGCGATCGCCGAGTGCTCGGAGTCGACGGGCACGATCTGGCCGGGTCTAGCCATGGCTTTGACCAGCGGGCCGCCGATGATGAGGGACTCCTTGTTGGCCAGAGCCAGAACTCGTCCCGCCTCAAGGGCGGCAACCGTCGGACGCAGCCCGGCCGCACCGGACAGTCCGTTCAGTACCACATCGCACTCGGCCGTCGCGAGCTCCGCTGAGGAGCCAGGCCCCGTCAGAAGCGTCACCGCGTGATCCGGCAGCTTTCGCGCGGATAGCTCAGCTCGTATCGCGCCGCGCACATCGTCGGCGCGCGCTGCGTCCGCCACGGCCACGATCGGCACGCGGTGAGCTGCCACCTGGCCCGCTATCAACCCCGGGCGAGCCCCCGTCGCGGAGAGCCCGACAACACGAAAGCGGTCTGGATTCGCGGCAATGACGTCCAAGGCCTGGGTCCCGATCGACCCGGTCGACCCGAGGACAACTACATCGCGCATGAAGTCATCTTCTCAGGTCCGCTTTGGCGGCGTGCCTGACGCGTGTGTGCCTCAACCCGCGAAGTAGGCGAATGCGAAGAGCGCCACGATCGCCAGTTGGAGCACTCGCGTGCCCCAGGCCATCACGGGCTTCAGGATTCCGCTCCAACTGGCCCATGCGTCAACGAGAGCCAACCCCGCGATGCCCGGCACGATCGTGATCAGAAGCAAGCCCCGCCGTTCATCCGGCGCCGCCGCACCCCATAGCAGCAGCACAGTCCAGCCGAGCATCAGCGGGGCACCGAAGCGCATCCCGTAGACGAAGCCGCGGTCGCGGTAGTCGAACCCATCCCGGTACCTGTACTGGGGCCGAAACGCCGCAGGCCACACCATCATCACGGCGGCACCCAGGTCGACGACAGCTCCGACCCAGAACGCGACAGTCAGCAACGTCATGGTGCGGCCTTAGCGGCCTCGCCCGCGAGAGCCTCGTCGGCGGGCTCACCCGGGGCTGGCAGCAACTCGTACTTGTTCACGTAGATCTCAAGCATGGCCAGCAACATTGCGGTGACCGGAACAGCCAGAAGAGCTCCGGCCACACCGAACAGGGCCGCCCCCATCAACACCGAGGCGAACGCGACGGCCGGATGCACATCTACCGCCCGAGCGCTGATTCTCGGTTCGAAGGTCAGGTTCTCGACCTGCTGGTAGACCAGAGCCCACACCAGCGCGGCGATCCCGATCCAGGGGCTACCGCTCAACAGACCGACAATGACCGGCAGCACGATCGATATGTACGTACCGATCGTCGGCACGAACTGGGCCACGATCCCTGTCCATAATCCAAGGGCGAGCCAGTACGGCATCCCGATCAAGGCAAACACGATCGCGCTGGTGCCGCTGTTGATCGCCGCGAGAACCACCCTCGCAGCCACGTACGAGCCGGTCTTCTCAGCCGTGAGGTCCCAAGCGTTGGCCACGATGCCCTGTACCCGTGCCGGGAACAATTGCGCCACCCACCGGCGCAGCCTCGGCCCGTCCGCCGACAGGTAGAAGGTGAGCAGCCCCAACGTGAACAGGCTGAAGATGCTACCCAGGACGGACGACAACAGCCCGAGGACCCCTCCGCCGACCTGGCTGGCGATGTCAGCTATCTGATCCGGCGTCAGGTTGACCTGCTCCAGGATGGTGTCCAGATCGAGATCCAGGCTGAATTGCTGGTTCGCCCACTCGATCACCCTGTCGATGAGACGCGGGACCGTCTCAATCATCTGTGCGATCTGGTCTATGAACAGCCGCCCGAACGCGAACAAGAACAGCACCACAGCCAGGACGAAGACCACCATCACGATCAACGTGGCCAGCCCCCGGCGCATGCGCTTCGCCAGCCTTGAGACAGCCGGCTCCATCGCGATACTCGCGAACCACGCCATGAGGACCGTGAAGATCACGCCACCGCCGTCGTCCAGCACGAACGCCAGGAACCAGGCGATAGCCGCCACTCCGAGAAGCACGAACCCGATCCGCCAGATATTGCGCCCTGACAGAGTCACCTCGACTGATCTTCGATCAGGCTCAGCCGGAAGCCGTCCGGAATCCTCTGTCGCATCGGTCAGCGGTTCGGTCACAGCTTGCTCCTTGGACGTAGCTGCATCCTAGGGATTCTGGACCCCGCGGCCGACCGATTCGCGTCAACTGCCGCCGAGCTGCCCGCATGCCCCGCCGATCTCGCCGCCGCGTGACGCACGAACCGAAACCTGCACTCCGCGGCCCCGCAATCGGGACACGAACTCCGACCCAGCTGACGCATCGGATGCAGTCCATCCAGAACCGGAGGTCGGGCTCAGCGGGATCACGTTCACGTGAGCCAAGCGGCCCTTGACGAGGGACGCCAGCGCGTCAGCCCGCCACAGTTGATCGTTCACATCCCCGATCAAGGCGTATTCGACGCTGTACCTGCGACCGGTCCGGTCGGCGTATTCGTCAGCGGCGCGCATGACTTCGGCAACCGGCCAACGCTTGTTGACCGGGACAAGCGAGTCGCGCAGGTCGTCGTCCGGAGCGTGGAGCGACACAGCGAGCGTGACCGGCAACCCTTCGGTGGCCAGATCCAGAATCCTGGGGACCAGTCCTGCCGTTGAGACAGTCACCGACCGGGCCGAGATTCCAAATCCGGAGGGTGCCGGCGAGATGATGCACCTCAGGGCAGCCACCACCGCCCGGTAGTTGGCCAGCGGCTCCCCCATCCCCATGAACACGACGTTGCCGAGTCTCAGCGGCCGGGTGGGCGACCAGTTCGCGGCCTCGACTGCTGCCAGCCGAACCTGCTCCACGATCTCCCCGGTGCTCAAGTTCCGGACGAGTCCCCCTTGTCCCGTCGCGCAGAACGGGCATCCGATGCCGCAGCCAGCCTGCGACGACACGCACACCGTGACCCGATCCGGGTACGCCATCACGACGCTTTCAATCCGCGCATCACCGGCGATCCGCCACGAGAACTTGCGGGTATCACCGCCGTCGCAAGCTACCTGGCGGTCCGTCTCGAGCAGATTCGGGAACCACTCCTTGGCCACCGTTCCGGCGACGGCGGATGACAAATCCGTCCATGAACCAGGGTCGGCCGACAGTCCGGAGAAGTAGTGCCTGGAGACCTGATCCGCGCGAAACTTCGCCAAACCCGCTGCGGTCACCGCCAACACGCGCTCCTCCGGCGTCATGTCAGCCCAATGGACCGGCGGCTTCACCGCGCTTCGCTCACGTGCCGAGGAACGCGGCGAACAGCGCCCACGAAACGAATGCGTTGGGGATGATCGAGTCCAGCCTGTCCATCAGACCGCCATGGCCTGGGATAGTCGTGCCCATGTCCTTGACGCCCAGATCCCTCTTGATCGCGCTCTCGACCAGATCCCCCAGAGTCGCCGAGAACGTCATGATCAAGCCAGTGATCAGCCCGGCCCACCACGCCCCGCTCAGCAGCCAAACGAACAGCCAAGCGCCAACACCCGCCTGGAGAGCCAGCGATCCACCAAAACCTTCCCAGGACTTCTTGGGACTGATGCTCGGGACCATCGGATGCTTGCCGAACAGGACGCCCACCGCGTAGCCCCCGACATCACTACTGGCCGTAAGCGCGAGAAACACGATGATCCGGAACTGACCGTCATCGGACCGCAGCAGAAGCATCACGAAGCCGAGCATCAGTGGCAGATACGCGGCAAGGAAGACACTGGCGGTCACGTCCCGGACGTACCTGTCAGTCCCGCTAGCGAGCCTGGAGACCAGGATGGCGAGCACTAGGGCCGCGAACACCACAAGCATCGCCTGCTCCCCATGGGCATACGACGCCCAGGCGATCACCGGCACCGCCACGACGAGCGGCCACACGACTACCGCGATCGTTTGGCGGGTGAACGCTCCCTTCATCTCCCAGACCGCGACTATCAGGAACACCGCCGCATAGGCCACGAAGACCCACTTGACCCACAGCAGGATCGCGAGCGTCACGGCGCCAAGCACTACCCCGACAGCTATGGCCAAGGGCAGATTCCTGCCAGCGCGAGAATTCTGCTCGGATGGCTCGGCTGGGGCGGCGGACCCGGCCACGTCAGACATCGAGGAGTTCGGTCTCTTTGTGCTTGAGCATCTCGTCGATGTGAATCACACGCTCATGGGTCGCCTCATCGAGGTGCTTCTCAGCCCGGCGCACGTCATCCTCACCAGCGTCACCGTCCTTCATCAACCGATCCAGAGTCTGGTTCGCGTGCCGACGGACGTTACGGATCGAGACACGGGCATCCTCCGCCTTGTGCTTGGCCTGTTTGATGTACTCGCGGCGGCGCTCCTCGGTGAGTTGCGGGAGCACGACACGGATGATCATTCCGTCCGAAGCTGGGTTGACCCCCAGGTCAGAGTTTCGGATCGCCTTCTCGACCGCGTCGATGGTGGACTTGTCGTAGGGGGTGATGATCACCATCCGGGCCTCGGGTGAGGCGAACGACGCCAGCTGATTTATCGGAGTGGCGGTTCCGTAGTAGTCGATCGTTAGCTTGGCGAACATGGCCGGGTTGGCCCGTCCCGTGCGGATCGCTGTGAAGTCGTCGCGAGCGACCGCGAGCGCCTTGTCCATCTTCTCCTCGGCCTCGAGCAGAATGTCATCGATCACGTTCGCTCCTATTCCGCCTATGGCTGCCGCTTCATCGGCGATGAGCTAGCAGCCACGCCGATCAGTCGATCAACGTTCCGATCCTCTCACCCCGAACAGCGCGTGCGATGTTGCCTTCCACCAAGAGATTGAACACGATGATCGGCATCTTGTTGTCCCGGCACAGACTGATGGCGGTGGCATCGGCGACCCTCAGGTTGCGCTGCAACACGTCGTCGTACTTGAGCCTGGGCAGCAGCTTGGCGTCCGGCACTGTGCGGGGATCAGCGTCGTAGACGCCATCTACGCCCTTTGCCATGAGAACGACTTCCGCGCCAATCTCTAGAGCCCGCTGAGCCGCGGTTGTATCGGTCGAGAAGTACGGCTGCCCGAGTCCCGCTCCGAAGATGACGACCCTACCCTTGTCGAGATGCCGACGCGCACGCCTGGGAATGTAGGGCTCGGCCACCTGACCCATCGAGATGGCAGTCTGAACGCGCGTTTCGATGCCTTGCTTCTCGCAGAAATCCTGCAGTGCGAGGCAGTTCATCACAGTGCCGAGCATCCCCATATAGTCGGCGCGAGCGCGGTCCATGCCATGCTCCGACAACTGCACGCCACGGAAGTAGTTACCCCCACCGATCACGACAGCCACCTCGGCGCCGCTTCGCAGGACTGTGGCGATCTGCATGGCGATCTGGCGCACGACTACCGGATCAACGCCAAGGCCGCCGCCTCCCGCGAAGGCCTCCCCGCTCAGCTTCAGCACAACCCGTCGGAAGCCGCCTTCCGGAGCTTCGGGCCACATTTCTACAGTGCCCTCGAGGGTGGCTTGCACAACGCCATCGGGGTCGGCGATCATCGCCGATCCAGGCATCGTCCTGGCCCGGTGCGGGCCACGCTAGCCCTCCCCCACTTCGACGCGCGCGAATGACAAGACAGTGGTTCCCGCCTCGTCAAGCACGGCCTTCACGGTCTTCTTGGACTCCTTGACAGATGGCTGCGCGAGCAGGACTACGTCCTTGAAGAACCCGTTCAATCGTCCTTCGACAATCTTTGGCAGGGCGCCCTCGGGCTTGCCCTCCTCACGGGCAGTTGCCTCCGCGATCCGGCGTTCGCTCTCGACCAGATCCTCGGGAACATCGTCCCTGGTCAGGAACCGGGGGCGCATGGCCGCGATCTGCATCGCGACGGTCTTGGCAGTGTCACGGTCCCCGGTGAACGAGACCAGTACACCCAAGGCTGGCGGCAGATCAGCGGCCTTCGTGTGAAGGTACGCGATCACATCTCCGTCCAGGATCGCGATTTGTCCAAGCTCCAACTTCTCGCCAATGACCGCGGCGAGCCGCTCCAGCGCCTCGGCGACGGTTTCGCCGGATCGCAGTGGCAGCTGAGCGAGAGCAGCGGGGTCCGAAGGGTGCTGATCGTCGGCGAGAGCCGCGATCTGCGCGGCGAGATCGCCGAAATCGGCGCTCTTCGCGACGAAGTCAGTCTCGCATCGCACCTCGACAAGGGCGTTTCCAGATTGCGCCACAAGACCGTTGCTCGCGGTGCGTTGCGCCCCGCGCTTGGCGGCCTTGGCTGCTCCGGAGATCCTCAGGATCTCGACTGCCCTATCCAGCGACCCCTCGGCCTCGGCGAGAGCCTTCTTGCACTCCATCATTCCCGTGCCGGTGAGGTCACGCAGCCGCTTCACTTCAGCGGCGGTGATCGTCGCCATTTCGTGTCCCTCTCATCTGTGTCGGGCGGTCGGTCTTCGCTTCAGGCTGTGACTTCCGCAGCGGGCTGCTCTGCTTCGGCCTCAGGTTCCGCAACTGCGGGAGCCCCAGCGGCGGGAGCCCCAGCGGCGGGAGCCTCAGCCGGTGCGGCCTCAGCGGCGGGAGCCTCAGCCGGTGCTGCCAGCACTTCGCGCTCCCACTCTGCCAACGGCTCGGCGGCTTCTTCAGCGTCGCCGCCCGACCGCGCGGTCAGGCCAGCCGCGACCGCGTCGGCGATCACGCGCGTCAACAGCGAGACCGCACGGATCGCGTCATCGTTACCTGGGACGGGGTAGTCGACTTCATCCGGGTCGCAGTTGGTGTCCAGGATCGCGATCACCGGGATGCCGAGCTTGCGCGCCTCGGCTACCGCGATCTGTTCCTTCTTGGTGTCCACGATCCACACCGCGCTGGGGACCTTGTCCATGGTTCGAATCCCGCCGAGCGTGCGCTCAAGCTTCTCTTTCTCACGGCGCAGGGACAACAGCTCCTTCTTGGTCTTCCCCGAACCCGCGACGTCGTCGAAGTTGATCTCCTCGAGTTCCTTGAGGCGCTCGAGCCGCTGGTGAACTGTGCTGAAGTTGGTCAGCATCCCGCCCAGCCAGCGGTTGTTGACGTAAGGCATCCCGACACGGGTCGCCTGAGACGAAACCGCCTCCTGCGCCTGCTTCTTCGTGCCAACGAACAGAACCGTCCCGCCATGGGCGACGGTCTCGCTTACGAATTCGTAGGCCCTGTCAATGAAGGACAGGGACTGCTGCAAGTCAATGATGTAGATCCCGTTGCGCTCAGTGAAGATGAAGCGCTTCATCTTGGGGTTCCACCGGCGAGTCTGATGTCCGAAGTGCACTCCACTGTCGAGCATCTGACGCATTGTCACGACGGCCATGTGGCGCTCGTCCTTTCAGCGCCGCCCAGCGGCGCGCTTCGGTTGCCGCACGACTCCTGTTGGGGCCGTGCCCTGGTGCCCGGGCCCGCCACCCCGAAGGGACCGACGGCGGACGCGATCGAACTGGCCGATGGGCACGCGTATTCCGGCGACCTCTGCCGCCGGTCCCGACAGTGTATCCCGCGATCCCGCGGACTGGAATTCCACGCCGAGACTCATCAAATGTGCTCGCGAAAGCGATCGCGTGCCTCACGTAGGAAATGCTCGCGAAACGGGCCTCTCCTGACACACCCATGCCTCGACTGGCCCCAGGCGCCGACCCAGTCCCAGGCCAGCGGGACGGACGGTGCCTCCGAACCTGCACACCGCGCCAATCTGCCCGAAAGGGGGGTACCCCTTCCCCAAAGGGGAGACCCCAACTGGGGGAGTCGTTACCGAGCGGATATTCGCGTTCTAAACGACCATATCGGGTCGATGCGGTCCAGGAACCCGACAAAACGGACAGGTAGATCCTTCACTGGCTCGCTTCCGCCCCCGCCCGAGCTCCCTGCCTCCCCAACCCACGAATACATCACAAGAGCCGGAAGCGGATAAGGCATCCGACCTGATTTCGCGAGCATCTTGACATGAGGCGCCACGACACCGATCACGCTCCGCAGTTTGGGACTGCCGGTCTCCGGATCAACCCGAGATGCTGGCTAACCGACCGGAGGTGGCATTCCTAGCAGACCGGGCTCCATGGGGTCGTCCGGCGAATCCGCGAGGCGCTGGCCGAGATCCACGCCGTGAGGGACGCGTCTTGATCAGCGTCACATCCGCAGCAACTCAACTTCGCCGACCGCGCGGCTACCCAAGTCCTTCAGCCCGTTGTCGAAGGTCACGAGGCAGCCACTCCGACGCATCGCCAACGCCAGAAGGTGCGCATCAGTAACCTGCCGAAACCCGGTAATCAGCTCAGGAGCAATCTCTGGACAATCCGCCAGAGAGACGTCATCGGACCAGAAGTGATGGCCGGGCTGATCCCGCAGCGCTCCGAGCAAGTCGATCGCCTCCTTGGGCGAGCGGGCTTCCGGGATTACCCTACGGTTGCTTGAAACCCGGACGAAGCCGGCTTCGGTCAGGGGCGCGGTCGCCCATCCGCGGGTGCGGTGGTCGAGGAACCACTGGGAGGCCGATTCGTGATGAACGTGATTGGGCCATGCCAGAGCGACGAGCACATTCACATCCAGCAGAGCTATCAAGATTCCTCGTTGGCCGCGCGGACCATCTCGGGAGTGATCACGGCGGCGTGCTCACCGACCTCGAATGTGGGGATTCCCCGGCGCCGGATGGGGCTGCGCGGCGCAAGGCCTCGGCGCGCCAGCTCGGACAGGGCGGCTCCCAAACTGACCTTCTTCTCAGCAGCCAGCGTCCGAGCAGCTGCCAGGACTTCCTCGTCAACATCGACAGTTGTGCGCACCATGTCATCATAGCATCATGATGTCCGCGCCCGGATGCGGAATCTGCGGCGGCCGGGAGTTCAGGCGTCAGGGGCAGGGCGGCGGAGTCTTAGTCGTGTAGTGGAACCGCAGCGCGCGCGGCTTGTAGATCGACTTGAATCGCAGTACGTCCCCGGGCTTCGGATCATCCATGATGCTCCGATAGAGGGCCTTCCCTTTCAGGAACTTGACGTATCCCTTGGCGTTCGGGCTCGGCCATCCCGGAGGCGGCCCACCATTCCCCCACTTCGTGGGGGGACCCCCACCGAACGGAGACGTCTCCCAGGTGGTCCCCTGGATCTGAAGGAACTGGATCCCGCACTTCGTCGACAACTTCACCGGATTGGCGTCGAGGAGGTCGTCGAGGTAGCTACCCTTCGGCCACACATCAGGAGTCGGCCAAACCTCAGATGGGAAGGGCTCCGGGGAAGAAGGTTCCGGCTCGGGCGAAGAACACGCCGCGACAACACCTGCCAGCGCGACCGCTACCACCATCGCAAGCACATGGCGACTCCGGCCACTTCCCATGATCACTCCCCTTACCAGGACGCAGCTGATCGGGGCCGACTCGGCCGCAGTGCTGCTCGCGTCCTGGTCTCTGACGCCAGAGCCGCGTCGAAAGTTCCCGGCACTGGCCGCCGACCGGGCGCCCAGGCATCAGGGGCAGGGAGGCGGAGTCTTAGTCGTGTAGTGGAACCGCAACATCTTCGGCTCGTACGTCGACTCGAAGATCAGGTCCGTCCAGGTTGGCTCGCCTGGTCCCCCAATCTCCGCTCCGTAGACTGCCTTTCCCTTGGCGTAGGGGCTCGGCCATCCCGGAGGCGGCCCACCATCACCAAAAGGCGATGTCTCCCACGTGTACCCCTCGAACCGGAGGAACTGGATCCCGCACTTCGTAGACAACTTCACCCGGGGACCTATGACCAGTGGTATCGGCATGTCACTGGGCCACACATCAGGAGTCGGCCAAACCTCAGCTGGGAAAGGCTCAGGGGAAGAAGGTCCCGGCTCCGGAGAAGAACACGCCGCGACAACACCTACCAGCACAATCCCGATCAACAGCGCTGTTGACCGCCAGGCTGGCTGAGGATGATGCCGTCACGGTGGGCTGATCTCTCAGTGACGTGAGGGCCGCATGGGACCCCGTCATGTGGTTGTTCATGTGCGTCGTCATAGTGAGGATGTAGCGAAGGATGGGCGACGG
>JAUYJT010000040.1 GCA_030700225.1 Candidatus Nanopelagicales bacterium
CCACTGTCACAATCAGCCCCGTCATGCACAGTGGAACGGATCAAGAACCCCAGCATGTTCGACACCTTGTTCGCGTCGGCGTCACTCCACCTCTGCCGCACACACCGGTTATCGGCCCTCACATCCGGGTCACCATACTCACGGATCCGGTTCACCCGCCCCACCTTGTCGAACTCCCGATTCGTTGTCGTGCGCTCCCACCCAGAGCCAGTCATACGCTCATCGACCGTGCGATCCTGTGCGCTCATCACCGAGATATGCCTGGGCTCACCCGAAGGCCCCAACGAAGTTCGGTCATGCCAATACGTCACCAAACCACGGAACAAAGCCTTGCCATCATCCCTGGAAACCGTTTGCAACTCCCGGCCAGTCAACCACCGCGCGTCCGTGTACGCCTTACCGTCGAAACCAGTGATCGACACATCATCGGACGACCCATCCCGGTTGTGGTCCTTATCCATACCCTGGAAGAACGTCGTCGTCGACGACCCACCAGACCCAACCACCTTCGTCGTCACCTCCCGATAGCCACGCCACTGATCCCACGTTTGACGCTTCAAATCCAGCAAATCATTACGCCAAGCCCACGCCGCCTTGTCATAGGAATAGTTCGTCTCCACCGTCGGCGAACCACCCACCGTGTCCACCTGAGCAATACCCATCACCACATACTTGTTGAAAACCGCGAACCTGGGCTTGGAGAACGGGTCATCGGGATCCGGGTTGAACCACACCGGGAAACAGTCGTCATTGTTACGGTCCCACCGGTCATGGGGATCGTCGCACTTGTCAGGGAGGCCGTAATCCACCACCACCTTCCCACCCAGCGAATTCACCACCGAAGCGATACGCGGCTTATTCAAAACCGGCGCCTTGCCCGGATTACGACGGTTCGGCAACATCACCGCGTGGAAGTCCTCCTTGCCCGTCGACAGATCCGGGCCGTCCAGGCCGATGGTCTGCGCCCAATCCAGCCAAAGCTCCTTCCCCGACTCATCCTTAGGGGCCAGGAATGACGCCTTCAACTGCAGCCGACGGATGTTGTTGTCTCCACCAGACAACGTCTGGGTGACGATCTTGTTCAAACGGTCCCGCTCGAAGAACGTCGGGGAATGGTTCGAGCAGGCCTCCTTGATCGACTCGAAACACACCAGATCAGTGGGCACATCCGGATAATCCTGGGGATCCTCCTTCACCTTTGGGCATATGGCATCGTCGCCACCAGGGTGGGCAGTCGCCGACTCGCAGCGGCCGATCCGGTCGAACACCACCCTCGCGGTGGGCTCCTCCTCCTTCTTCCCCGGAGGGATATAGAACCCGTACGAGATCTGACTCGGATACACAGCCGCGGTGTAATCAAACCGCTGTTCGACCGGCCCGGCTGGCTGGAACCAGTTCTTCTCCTGCTCGTACTCATACACTGTCGTGTTTCCGTTGGAGTCCACAACACGGTCCAGATACCAGCGGGTCGCGGTATCACAACGCGCCCTTTCATCACACAGTTCTTCCTCCTTCTTCTCCTTCTTGGAGTACACCGCGGGCAGCCACGCCGTCGACCCGCTAGTGAACCCGAACCTGTACTTGGTGCCATTCCGGTCCGTCAGCTCGAACCAGTCCCCCATGTATGTGTGATTCGACGCCCCCGACTTCTTGTAGTCAACCTTCCAGCCGGCGTCGTCGGCGACGCGCAACTTGTCCGAACCAGTCGCCTCGATCAGATCCGAAGTCACCTCACCCATCGATACCCGCGCCGCGAACGTGCGCGGCTCCCGCTTATAAGGGGACTTCCAACACACGTCAGTGGACCCCTTCTCGCCGTCCTGCCTGCACGGCACAAGCTCACGCTCAATGAACCCCGGGGAGTAATCCCAGCCCTGACCGATCCATGACACCTGCCCGTTCGCGGCCAACGTGCGCCCGTCCACTGCCGCCGACGAATACGACAACGCCACCGACGGCGCCGCGCCGGCGATCGCGGGTGGGACCACTACCGGCAGCGAGTATTGGAAATCGCCGCTAGAACCACCATGAGACCAAGAACCAGCCGGATTCAACGGAGACGCCGCGTAGTCACCGGCCGGACCAGAGTCGCCCGCCACCACCGCGACTACCACACGCGTACCCGCGCCAGCGATATCCAACGGAACAGCCGCCGACAACCGGCCCTTACGCCGCTTGGAATCCAACCACGAGCCCTCGTCGCACCACACCGGGCCCGTGGTGTCCGTGGCGCACAAAGGGAACGCCTTCAACCCCAGCCTTGAACCGTAGTTCCCGCCGAACGCGGCCGCGATGCCCTTGATGTTCAACCTCACCCGCGCGACACCACCATCACCGGCGGCATCCAGCTCCACGGCCAGCAGCGAGCCATCGAACGCCTCCGACGCGGGCCGCCCAAACGAACGCGCCGTCACAAGTTTGATGAGCCCACTCGGCTTCGCCGGGGCCGGACGACCCGCCAACCTGCCCTGCCGGGCGGCCAAACGAACCGCGCGGCGCGCGACCGCCCGGCCCACGCCAGCGACATGGACCGCGTCCCCCGCGCGGCGCCAACCACGCCCCAGCGGCACCGTCGCGGTGAACCCGCGGGGCACCCGAACCCGCGCCCGCGCGGCCTGAACCTCAGCAGCGGGCTGCGCGGCTTCCGGAACCGTCACCGCTGGCAGCGGCTCACCAGCCGGCACCACCGCGGGCACAACCTCCGCCGCGGCCGGAGTCACAACCGTCGGCCCCAAACTCGCGGCCAAGACCGCGAACGCGCCACCAGCCGCGGCCGCCACGGCCGCTGCGCGCCTCACTGGCCCAACCCAGCGCACGACAACACCAAACCCGCGACCTCGACCCTGTCACAGGGCTGCTCCCGATCCACCTGGAACCGCTGCCCCGAAACCACCGCGGCATTATGGGCGCCATCAGTCCAAGACACCGTCCATTCATAGAACGGGCCCTGCACCAGCTTCGGCGTCACCCAAGCCGCCCGCGCGCCCCCGCCAGCCACAGTCACATTCCCCGTCGCCACCACCTTGCCACCCGTCAACAGCTTGAAAGTCGCCGTCACAGCACCGGCGTAGCGGGGATCACCAACCCACGCCGACAACTTGGGCGTCCAGGACCGTGTCTGGTCACCCTCCAACGGCACCACATCCAAACCCGAAGCCATCGACGTCGCCGAAGTCAGCGTGAACGACCCCGACCCCGTCGCCCCGGTCGCGCCAGCGGAATCCACCGGAGTCACAGTCCACGTGTAGGCGGCGCCGGCGACCAAACCCGTCGGAACCCACCACGAACCCCTGGAACCGGACTCCACATCCGTCACCGTGTCCGAAGCGACTTGCTGCCCGTCGCGCGACAACACGAACGTCAAGACACTGGGCTTTTCCAGATCATCGTTCACAAGCGCCGACAGCACCGGCCACGCCGAACCCGCCGTACCCGACTGACCAGCCGGGTCGACTTCCAGCCCGGACACGACAGGGGGACTAGTCGTCCTCAAAGCCCACACCACCGGATCCGACACAAGTTCCTGCGACGTCACAGGATCCACATACCGGTTCACCATCGTGAACGTGTACGACTTACTCCACTGCAAACCCTGCCCCTCTGGAACCATCACCTCGGCGCGGAACCCCGAGTCCACCGCCGTCGACGTCAAGACCGGGCCAATCTGGGTGCCCGAGGCGTCCTTCACAGTCAGGTCCATGAACAGCGGGGACAAGTCCGTGGTGTTCACAAGCTGCGCCTCGAAACTTGGCGTCAAAGACTCCAACACGTCACCGTCACGCGGATCGGCCTCAAGCGCCCGAGGCGGATCCGGGCGGGCCTCCACCGCGAAGGCGAACGGCGCCGACCACGCAGACCACAAATCCTTGGCCCTAGTCGCCGGATTCACCGCCTGGTCCCGGGTCCTGGCCCGCCACGTGTACACCTCCTCGTTCTCCAACACTCCGTCCTGCAGCAGCCAAGACACCTTCGTCGTAGCCGAAGTCGCCTGCGACTGAACCTCCCGGGAACCCACCAAATCCTCCCCGCGCCACACCTCGAACTGTGTCCACAACCCCTGCCCCACATCCGGGTCCGACACCGTCGCGGTCACAGTCGGGTTCATCGAATACGTCGCACCCGTGGCCGGGTCGAAAGGCGACAACGACGTCGCCGACACCGTAGGCAAGTGATCAGTGAAGATCCGCACATCCTGCTGACCGAAATCCGGGCCGGACAACACGCCCGTGGCCACATCCCGGGCGTTGAACCGCATCGAATACTCCTGCCCCCAGGCGAACTTGAAAGACGCCGGCACCGACCCGGTCGACGTGTGATACTCCGTCGTGCCCTGGCTGACCACAGACCCATACACAACGCCGATCCCGTGAGACGAAACCGGCGGATACCCCTTGAACACGTCAACCCGCAACTGCACGGGCTTGCCGGTGAAGAACTTCACCCGGCCCGACATCGACGGCGTCAAATCCATCAACTTGCCCGAATCCAACGGCGGGGCCAGCGCCGCCGAACCCGCCAGCAACCGCGGATGCTGCGTGTAGTTCACCACAAGCCGCGGAATCGTACTGTTCTCGTCGTCGTCCTCGTCGTCCCTGAAGTTGGCGGACCGGAACTTGCGCCACGACTTCGAATTCGTCTCCGACGCCGTCGCGACCCGGAAACCATTGCTCTCCCCACCGCCAGCCCACTTCCGAACAATCCCAGTCACATTCCAAACCGAGTCATCGGTCGGGCACTGAGTGTCGCTCCACCCATGCGCCGGGCGGTAGCCCACCTGCGTATCGGTGTCAACCGTCGGCTGATTCCCCCACTTCAACTTGGAGTAGTCGATGCTGTGCTTCACCCGCTGAACCAGCGTCCGCGCCTCCTGGCACGAATATGACCAGAAGTTCCGAATCCGCAGCTCCGCCGAATCAACCGTCGCCCCCGCGTACGGCATGTCGTTGAACCGAAGCCACGAACGCGCCACATGCACGCCACCATCCCAAGTGCCGACTCGCAACTCAGGCGACCCAGTCTGGCCCGTCTCATACCCCGGCTTTTGCATCCACGTGTCATGGGCGTGCAACACCACAGACAGCGACAACAACCCCGACCAATCCAGACGGCGCGGCGACGACACCACCAAGCTGTCCCCACGCGGCGCCACCCGCACCCTCCGCGACCGCCGCGCGTTCCCCGACACGGCATCAACCCGACGCGACGAAACCACAGGCACCGGAACCCAGGCCACCAGGCCCCCCGCCCCATCGACCAGGCGAGCGCCACCACGGCCGTCCGCGACCCACCGGCCTCCAGCCACGACCGACCCCAGCCGCCAGCGCCGCTGCCCTCTCGACACCGGTATCACCAGCCCAGCCGAGCCATCACCAACCCGAACCTGAGAGCCCCCCGCCACTCGCGCCACGGACCCCCGCACCCTCACACCGTCACGCGCGACACGAACCCGGCCAGGCAGACTCAGCGAGGCCGTCACTCCACCCGCCGCCACGCGCAGCGAACCATCCGCCCTGGACACAGCTACGTCGTCAGCCGAGACCCTCGGCCGCAGCCACCCATCACCCGCCGGAGCCAAATCAAGATCAACACGGTGCCAGCGGCCACCACGCCACACCCGCTGCACCGACGACGACACGACGGCCCGCAACATCCCCGACGGCAACGCGAACACCCGCGAGCGCTCCGACCTCAACGCCACGACCTCAACACGCCGACCCAATCGCGCGGCCCGCGCCAACGCCAACCCAGCGCCCCCATCCCCGTCCAAGTCCCCCTCAGACGCCAGGGGCCCAGCGACACCCCCTGTCAGCGGCCCACCGGCCGCCCCAGCGGGCACGACAACCAGCGACACCGACGCCACCATGAGCAGCGCACACACCCGAGCCATCAGCCGCGAACCCGCACCCATTGCCAGCCACCCCCCAAACGACGCGAAAACCACGAAACCGGGCGAAGTCAACCACAAGATCACAACGACTGTCCGGCAAATGAACGAATCGAGGAACTGGCTGCCGCTGAGTCAGCAGCCACGCGCCTACGCCGTAGTCTGCGACTGTGACCGACAGCCCTGACCCCGCCGCCTACCGGCCAGCGCGCACCAGAGTCCGGATGAGTGGCCAGCAACGCCGGGAGCAACTGATCACGGTCGCCCCCTCGGTCACCGCCTCAGCGGCGCCGGAACGATCCACCCAACGCCCGGCGGACAGCGGGCCTCGGAGCGTACTGCACCGCGAGGCTGAGGGCTTTGTACTGCGGCCCTGCCACGCTGATAGCCCGGCCACGCTTGGCGTCCTTCAATGCCCGTGACACAACATCGTCGACCGACAGCCACATCCACTCCGGAATGCGCGACATGTCCATTCCGGCCCGTTCGTGGAACTCGGTGTGCACGTAGCCGGGGCACACAGCCGTCGCGGTGACGCCGGTCCCCTTGAGTTCCACGTTGAGGCTCTCGGTGAACGTCGTGGCCCAGGACTTTGCCGCCGAGTAGCTGCTCCCCGTCACCCAACCGGCGATGCTGCTGACGTTGATGATGGTCCCGGCGCCGTTCTCGACCATCACTGGCGCGACCGCGTGCGTGAAACGCATCGGCGCTACAACGCAAACATCTAGCAACTGCTGCTCCGCTGACAGATCCCCACCCACGAACGAGCCGCGTATGCCGAACCCCGCGTTGTTCACCAGCATGCCGATAGGCCGGTCTCGGTCGCTCAGGCGCTCCTCGACGCGCGCTCTGGCTCGCGCATCGGCGATATCAGCCGGCAGAACTTCGACCGCGGTGTTGTACCGGTCTGAAAGCTCCTTGGCGACATCGTCCAGCCGCGCCTCGTCGCGCGCGACGACGACCAGGTCGTGTCCCTCGCGCGCCAGAGCCTCCGCGAACCCGCGGCCTAGGCCGACGCTCGCTCCAGTGATCAGGGCAGTTGACATGGCCACAACGTACCCGCCGGTCGATCAGCCTTGGCGACCACGTCAGACAACGCTGGCTCCGGGCGCGGGTCCGGTGGCCCGCCTGACGCTCCGGCACAACCCCGATGACGACAGCGCGATGGCCAGCTCCATCGCCGCCTCCTCGTCGGCGACCAGGAATCCGCACGTCGGGCCGCTTCCCGACACCAATGCCCCGAGCGCCCCATGCTCCATCCCCAGATCCAGCAACAACCGCAGGTGGGGGAGCAACCCCACGGCGGCTGCCTGTAGGTCGTTGGAGAGCGCCCGGCCCAGGGCTCGCGCGTCATCGCTGCGCACCGCCAGTAGGACGCTCGCGTCGACGCTCGGCCGACGATTCGCGGGCGGGCCGAGTTCGTCGTACGCCCGATACACCTCCGGCGCTGACAGCCCAAGGTGGGACAGCGCCAGCACCCAGTGAAACTGCCCGCTGCTCATCGCGCTTGTGAGGATCTCGCCACGCCCAGTCCCCACGGCCGTTCCTCCCAATAGAGGGAAGGGAACGTCGGACCCCAGTCGCGCCGCCAGCGCCTGCAACTCGTCGCGCGACACGGTGACGTCCCACGCGGTGATGCACGCCAGCAGCGTGCCAGCCGCATCGGCGCTGCCGCCTGCCATGCCCCCCGCCACCGGGATCCGCTTGTCCAGGTGGATGTCCAAGTCGAGTGGAAACCCGAAGGTCTCCCCAGCGAGCTGGGCCGCGCGCCAAGCCAGGTTCGACTCGTTAGTGGGCACCGCCTCGACTGACTCGCCCGCGACCGTGAGCGTGATCCCGCTTCCCGGCTTCACCTGGGAGATCGTGACGTGATCGAAAAGTGAAAGCGCCTGATAGACGGTCGCTATCTCGTGATACCCGTCGGGTCGCAGCCCGCCTACCGACAAAGCGAGGTTGATCTTGGCCGGGACGCGGACGCGGACGGTCTTCGGCACCCACCGATGCTACGCGTCCGGCGAAGCTCCAGCTCTGCTTGCTCCGAGCTCGCGCGCGATGGCCGCGAACTCGCGCGGGCCGAGACGCTCGGGCCGCTCGTCGGGCCGGACTCCAGCCCTCTCAACGGCGGCCGAGGCCGCCTCCCGGCTCCCGAACAACTTCGCCAGGGACGTGCGCAGCATCTTGCGCCGCTGCGAGAACGCCTGATCAACGACCTCGAACACCGCTGATCGATCGACGTCGGTGGCCGGAGGCTCAGTCGACTCGAACGAGACCAATCCGCTGCCCGCCCTAGGGACCGGCCAGAAGACAGACGCGGGCACGGCACCGGAATGGCGAACGCGAGCGAACCACGCGGTCTTCACGCTCGGCACTCCGTAGGCCGCATCACCCGGCGCGGCCGCCAGGCGGTCCGCCACCTCCGCCTGGACCATGACCGTGCCCCGTCGGAGCGACGGGAACTTCGTCAGGCAGTTGATCAGCACAGGCACGGCCACGTTGTACGGCAGATTCGCCACCAGCGCTGTCGGAGGTTCGGGTAGTTCGTCGATAGTCACGGCGTCGCGCGTCAAGACGACCAAACGCCCAGCCGCGTCCGGTTGGAAATCCGCGACGGTCCCGGGCAGTTTCCGCGCCAGCCGGTCGTCCACTTCAACGGCGATAACGCGGCAGCCCAACTCCAGCAGTGCGAGCGTCAGACTCCCCAGCCCGGGCCCGACCTCGAGCACGACGTCATCGGCATCGACGTCGGCCAGTCGCGCGATCCGCCTGACCGTGTTGGCGTCGGTGACGAAGTTCTGGCCGAGCCGCTTGGCCGGGTGCAGCTCCAGCTCGCCAGCCAACCGGCGCACATCGCCAGCTCCCAGCAGTCGGCGGCCGGACGGCGGGGGCGCGCTCATGATGATTCGCCGGGCAGCCCGAACGCGCGCACGGTATTCGCGCGCAGCGTGTCGCACAGCTCCCCAAGCTCGACTCCCGTCACGCGCGCCATCTCTCGCACGGTGGAGGGCATCAGATACGACGCGTTGGGCTTGCCGCGGTTTGGCATCGGGGTCAGGAACGGTGCGTCTGTCTCCACAAGCATCAAGCTCGGAGGCGTCGCTACCAGAGCCTCACGCAAGCCAGCCGCGTTCTTGAACGTGACGACCCCGGCGAACGAGATGTACCAACCCGCGTCAGCGCAGCGGCGGGCCAGAGCCGCGTCACCGCTGAAGCAGTGCAGAACGACCGCATCCGGCAGGTCCTCAGACTCCAAGACGGCGAGCACGGCTTCATGGGCGTCGCGATCGTGGACCACGAGGGTCTTGCCGAGCGCCCGGGCGAGGCGCACGTGCTCCCGGAAGGCGGCTTCTTGCCCCGCGCGCCCGTCGTCCCCGGTTCGGTACCAGTCCAGACCCGTTTCCCCGACCGCGCGGACGCGAGGATCAGCCGCCAGTTCGGCGAGTTGGGCGAAGTCAGACTCGAATCCCCCTGCGGCCATCCGCTCCGGGGCGTCGTTCGGATGCAGCGCCACAGTCGCGAACACCGACTCGAACTCGTGCGCCAGCTCCACTGAGCGACGGCTCGAAGCCAGGTCAACCCCGACCTGGATCACGCCAGAAACACCCACGGCGGCGGCGGCGGCCAGGGCCGTGCCCGGAGCCAGTCCGCTCATCTCCTCGGTCAGGTCCAGGTGACAGTGTGAGTCGATCACCGGCCTGGGCAACGCCTCGGGCGGGGGAACCGGGAGGTCCTCAGCGCTCACGACTCGGCCGGCTCCTCAAGCCTGGGGAACAGCGGCGGGCACTTGGTGACCTTCGCGCCAGCGGGGAGCCTTCCCCAATCTGACGCCTCGCCGATCGGCTGGTCGCTGAGCGGCCCGATGGACTCCTCGGCCCCCACGCAGCGCCAGATCTGTGCCGACGCCTTCGGCATGACCGCGTTATAGAGCACGGCGACCGCTCGCAGCCCCTCAACGACGGTGTACAGGACAGTCGCCAACCGCACTCGATCTGCCTCGGCCTTGGCTAGCTGCCACGGCTCCTGCGTCGTGACATAGCCGTTAAGCAACTCAACGAACGAGCGCACAGCGGCGAGGGCTTCACTGAAGTCGAGCCGCAGCATCGCCGCGTCAGCGTCCGCGACGGCGCGTGTCAGCGCATCCTGCAACCTCAGCTCGGCGTTGGTGTATGGGCCGGATTCGGGCAGGACGCCGTCGAAGTAGCGCCCGACCATGCTCGTTGCCCGCGACACCAGATTCCCCAGGCCGTTGGCCAGCTCCGCCGTGTAACGGTCACGCATGTCCTCCCACGAGAAGCTCCCGTCGGACCCGAAGCGAATGGCGCGCAAGAAGTAGTACCGGAAAGCGTCAGATCCGAAGTCGTCGATGATCTGGCTGGGGGCGATGCCGGTCAGCTTGCTCTTGCTCATCTTCTCCCCGCCGACGAGCAACCAGCCGTGGGCGAAGACCTTGCCCGGCAGAGGCAACCCGGCCGCCATCAGCATCGCGGGCCAATACACAGCGTGGAACCGCAGGATGTCCTTGCCCACCAGATGCACATCAGCGGGCCAAGTGCGCCCGAAAAGCTCCTCGCCCCTTTCGCCCTGCCCGTAGCCAATCGCCGTGATGTAGTTCAACAGCGCGTCGAACCATACGTAGACGACCTGCTTGTCGTCCCAGGGCAACGGCACACCCCACGAGACGCTCGATCTGGACATGGACATGTCCGTCAGCCCGCCCTTGATGAACGACAGAACCTCGTTGTACGCGCTCACCGGTGCGACTGTGTGGGGATTGTCCTCGTAGTACTTGATCAGCGGCTCGGTGAATTCCGACAGCCGGAAGAACCAGTTGGGTTCAGACAGGGTTTCGACGGGACGTCCGTGCACCGCGCAGACCTGCTGGTCGGCGAATTCTCCGGAGCCGGCGACCAAGTCGCCCGGGAACTTGAACTCCTCGCAACCCACGCAGTACGGCCCCTCATATGCGCCTTCGTACAAGTGACCGTTGTCTTTCAGGACCGTCCAGAAGTGTTGGACCCCGAGCCGGTGGCGGGCTTCGGTAGTGCGTATGAAGTCGTCGTTCGCGACGTCCAGGGTTTCCAGGACTGGTCGCCACTCCTTCGCGACTAACCTGTCCACCCATTCCTGGGGGTCGGTGTCGTTCTCGCTCGCTGTGCGCTGGACCTTGGTCCCGTGTTCATCGGTACCGGTCAGGTACAACACGGACTCACCGCGCTGCCGGTGCCACCTCGTGAGCACGTCCCCGGCCACAGTTGTGTAGGCGTGACCGATGTGCGGGGCGTCGTTGACGTAGTAAATGGGCGTCGTGACGTAGTACGACTTGGACGGCATAGACGAATCCTACGGACTACCGCCCCCACCCATGCTCATCACACGAGTGATCATCGGCTCGGCTTCGGTGAAGGATGCGCGGCTTCATACACCTGGCGCCTGGGGACCGCGTACATCTGGCACACCTGCGCCACGGCGTCACGGCGAGTGAGTCCGTCGGCCACGAGCGCTTCCACGGCGTGAGCCCACTGACTGGGCGACCCTTTCGCGGCCTGGTCCGAGCTCCCGGCGATAACGAGAACTACTTCGCCCAGCACCCCTTCGCGCGCCCATTCGCCCAACTCGGCCAGGGTCCCCCGGCGGATCTCCTCGTGTGTCTTGGTCAGCTCCCGGCACACCACGGCTCGTCGGCCTGGCCCTAGCGCTTCGCTCAGGTCAGCCAGCGTGCTCGCGGTCCGGCGAGGCGACTCGAACAGGACCGCTGTTCGGGATTCGGTACGCAGTTCGTTGATGCGCCGGGCACGTTCAGCGCCTTTGCGGGGCAGGAATCCCTCGAAACAGAACCGGTCTGTCGGCAAGCCCGACATCGCCAGAGCCGCGGTCACAGCGGACGGCCCCGGCAGCACTCTGACCGTGATGCCCGCCAAAGCGGCCGCGGCCACCAAGCGGTGTCCGGGGTCGCTGACCGTTGGCATGCCGGCATCGGAGACGAGGACAACGTCCGTGCCTTCGGCGAGCAGCTCCAGGACCTCGGCGGTGCGCCGTGCCTCGTTGCCCTCGAACAGCGAGATGACCCGGCCTCTCAACCGGATCCCGATGTCCCCCGCCAACCGGTGCAACCGTCGAGTGTCTTCGGCCGCGATCACCGGTGCCGCGGCCAACACTTCACTCAGCCTGGCGCTGGCGTCATGCGGGTTGCCTATGGGCGTCGCCGCCAAGGTCAGTATCCCGGTCACTCCGCAATAGTGCCCTGCCTACCATCCCGCCGCGGCCCGACCAGGCTCAACAGGAGTAACTGTGCGCGGGGCGCCTAGTCGCGGAGCTTTGGACCAATACGATGCACGAGTGTCCGCCATCGTCGCGTCCAAGCCGCCCGTGGAAGCCGCGCCCACTCGACGCTACCCCCGTTGGACCATCAGCTGGGGCGGCCCGCTGGCCGTCGCTGCCTTGGGCGGATGGTTGCGGTTCGCCGACCTTGGACGGCCGCATGCGCTGGTCTTCGATGAGACGTACTACGTCAAGGACGCCCTGTCGCTCATCACGTTCGGGGCCGAACATAGCGCGGTCAACAACGCTGACGAGCTGCTGCTGCAAGGCGGCGATTGGCGCACGATGGGGCTGTTCGAGAACGAACCGTCGTTCATCGTCCATCCCCCTTTGGGCAAGTGGGTCATAGGATCCGGCGAGGCACTGTTCGGGGCGACCCCGTTCGGCTGGCGCTTCGCCGTCGCTCTGCTAGGAACCTTGAGCATCCTGATCCTCGCCCGATCGGTGCTTCGGATGACCGGAAGTGGTCTATGGGGGACCGTGGCCGGTTTGCTGCTCGCCATCGACGGCATGGCCATCGTCATGAGCCGCACCGCCGTCCTAGACGGGATCCTGGCGTTCTTCGTGCTAGCCGCGTTCTGGGCTCTGCTCGTCGACAGGGACAAGGCGCGATCACCCGGGCGCGTGAGCAGATCGTGGTGGCGGCCATGGCGGCTGGCTGCGGCAACGTTCCTGGGTCTGGCCTGCGCGGTCAAATGGAGCGGTCTTTGGTATCTGGCGGCATTAGTGCTGCTGACGATCGCCTGGGAAGTCGGAAGGCGTCGCCGCCTGGGCGACGGTTTGGTCGGGTCGCTTCTGCGTGACGGCCTGCCAACGGTGCTGACCATGACCGGCCTGGCGGTCGTTGTGTACGTAGCGTCCTGGGCGGGCTGGTTTCTGTCGGACTCGGGCTGGGATCGCGGCTGGGCGGCCGGCTCCGGCATCGCGGCAACACTCGCTTCACTTTGGCACTACCACGCCGAGATGTGGGGCTTCCACAACTCACTGAGCGCGACTCACTCGTACCAGTCCCCCGCCGCCGCCTGGCTCATCCAAGCGCGCCCGACATCCTTCTACTACGACGCCTCCGGCGCTGCGGCGAGCGGATGCGGGTCAGGATCGTGCGCCGCCGAAGTCATCGCCCTTGGCAATCCGCTGATCTGGTGGGCGGGTGTTCTGGCTCTGCTGCACCAGGCGTGGCGCTGGATCGGGCCGCGGGACTGGAGAGCCGGGGCAGCCGTGGTCGGCGTGCTCGCGGGATGGGCACCGTGGCTGTTCTACTGGGACCGGACGATCTTCGCCTTCTACTCGATCGTGTTCACGCCGTTCCTGATCATGGCGTTGACGTTCTCGCTGATGACGATCACGACCAACGGTGCCGTTTCCACTGAGTCGACGAATCCACGAGCTGAGCGCCCGAGGATAGTGTTCGTCGCGGCATTCCTACTGCTGTGTGTCGCTGTTTCCTGGTGGTTCTACCCGCTATGGACGGGACTTCCCGTCGACACTTCCGCTTGGTCACTGCGGATGTGGATACCCACTTGGATCTGAAGCGGTCGCGGGAACAGGCTGTGCTTGCTCAGGGCGTGAACTTGACGTGACCTTTGCCGTTCGGCACAAGCCCGATCCACGTGTTACCCCTCGGGATCGCGATCGACATCCCCGCCTCTGTTGAGATCAGCCACGGAGAACTCTTGGATACTTTGACCCACCTGATCGGCCGAACTTGCGACCCGCTGACAAGGAACCCCTTCCCTGTCCCAGTCGTGACAACCTCCGGCACTTTGGCGCCGACAACATCCCGGTAGCCCGCGTCGATCAGTTTGACGCCCAGGATCAGGACGGACTTAGCCGCGTATCCACTCGAGCCCTGTTCGGCCCGCATCCACAGGCGTTCCTCAGGGTCGAACCGGAAGCGCTCCGATTCCCATTCGGAGTACTGCATCGTGACCTTGGAGATGGTTCGCCCAGCTGGCAGTTCGGCATCGCCGAACGTCAAGTACGGCTGGGGCGGCTTCTTGCCAATGCCCTCCTTGCGGATGGTCTCAAGGTTCACGAACAGGTTGAACGGCATGTAGAGGGTGTTGTCACGGTGCATTGAAGGCGCAACCTCATCAATGACGGTGATCTTGGCCTTCGCCATCGCGTTCAGCGCGATGTTCGACCCGCCCGACGCCACAAGAGTCCCCAACACCGGGGTGACGATGCCGATGTCGCTCGTACGCACGGAGCGCATTGGGCCCACGAGGTCAGGCGACTTGGACTGGAAGAACGCCGCCAGCCTTGTCTCGCCGCTCTCCACTGGTTCCTGGACGATTAGGTCGGCGTCGCCAATCCCTCGCTGGGGGCGACCCTCCGTTGTGTCGTCGACTTTGGCCACCAGGACCGGGCGCGTGGCGACCGCCGATGAGACCTGCTCCCCCGTCAGGGGAGACAGGATGACTGGAGTTGCGGAGGGCACCGCAGCGGGGGGAGGTGCGGGGTCCTCGGAACACGCCGCAACCGCCAAAGCAGCGACCAAAGCGGCGATCGTTAGTTTCACCAGTGGGACCCGGCGCGATGAACGGCGATTTACGCGCACTTGGCCAGGCAGGGCGCGAGCCGACTTTGGAACCATTTCCCGCATTGTATGTATCGACCTCGCTCCGACCGATGATCTGGGCATCGTGGCGCGAACGTGGCGCGAACGTGGCGCGATCCAGGCGGAGCATCACCGGCGTGAGCCGCGGAACCGTGGTTGACTCGCACAAGGTCGCACCCAGCCTCGTCGCACTTGCCGAGCGAGGCCCCATACGAGAGGAGCGCACGTGACCAACTGGACCCCCGGCGATCCGATCCGCGACAGCGACGACTATCGCCAGAGTCTGCGGGGTCGGGGCCTGAATGTGTATGTCATGGGCGAACAGGTCGCCGAGCCAATCGATCACCCGATCGTGCGGCCTTCCATCAATGCGATGGCCACTACCTACGACCTCGCGGAATCCGAACCGGACGTCGCGCAGGCTAGCTCCAGTCTGAGCGGCGACCGCGTCAACAGATTCCTGCACGTCGCGGAAAGTGTGGACGATGTCGTCGCCCAGAACCGAATGCAGCGCAAGTTGGGGCAGATGACCGGAACCTGCTTCCAGCGTTGCGTCGGGATGGACGCGATCAACGCCACTTACTCCGTCACGTACGACATTGACGCCGAACGCGGCACCGACTACCACAGACGCTTCAAGACCTGGCTAGCCCAGATCCAGCTGAAGAACCTCGTCATAGGCGGCGCGATGACGGATCCGAAAGGGGACCGCTCCAAGGCCCCCTCACAGCAGGACGATCCGGACCTGTTCGTCCGGGTGACCGAACGAAGGCCCGATGGAGTCGTGATCCGCGGCGCCAAGGCTCACCAAACAGGCGCCCTGAACGCGCACTGGGTGATCGTCATGCCCACGATCCGGCTGCGCGCCGCGGATAGCGACTACGCCATCACATGCGCGGTCCCGACAACCGCCTCCGGAATCATCTACGTGTATGGCCGACAGTCATGCGACACACGCGCGCTCGAAGGCGGCGACGTGGACGTCGGCAACGCGAACTTCTCCGGGCAAGAAGTGCTCATCATCTTCGACGACGTCTTCGTTCCTACCGAGCAGATATTCATGGACGGTGAGTGGGAATACGCCTCGGAGCTGGTCGAGCGCTTCACGAGCTATCACCGACGCAGCTACGTGTGCAAGACCGGTGTAGGCGATGTCCTCATCGGCGCCGCCGCTCTCGCGGCCGACCACAACGGCGTGGCTGGCAGTTCCCACATCAAAGACAAACTCGTCGAGATGGCTCACTTGAACGAGACCATCTACGCCACCGGCATCGCCGCATCGCATGAGTCCTTCCGAAGGCCCGCCGGAAACTTCGAGAACGATGGCCTGCTGGCCAACGTGTGCAAGCAGAACGTCACCCGCTTCCCGTATGAGATGGGTCGGCTCGCGCAGGACCTCGCCGGGGGCCTCATGGTGACGATGCCGTCGCAACAGGACTTCGAGGACCCCGACGTGGGCCCGACGCTGGACCGCTTGTTCCAGGGTCGCGCTGACGTTCCAACGCAGGACCGCCGCCGGATTCTCCGCCTGATCGAGAACATGACTATGGGTCGCAACGCGGTCGGCTACCTGACCGAGTCCCTGCACGGAGCAGGATCACCCCAGGCCCAGCGAGTGCAGATCGCGCGTCAGGTCGACTTCGACGCCAGGAAACTCATGGCCGCCCGGCTCGCCGGCGTAAAGACCGGCAGCCCCGCGGATCCGGCCGAGTGAAGGCCGCAGGAGAACTGTGTGACGCATGTCATATACCACTTACGTTCCGTGACGCGATGTAACGGCTATCACATGATTGAAGGTCCTGACTGAGCCGGGGAGAGCCAGGACCCTCGTCCATTCGGAAGGTCCGGATGAGCGGGGAACGGACACTGGCGTCGGTGCAATCGGACTCGTTCGGTGCCCGCGAAGGACCGGCCTAACTCTGAATCCACCGGGCCATAGCTCTTTCCGCCATCGCAGTGATCGTCAACGACGGGTTCACACCGATGTTGGTCGGCATGGCCGATCCGTCCATCACGCGGAGGCCTTCGTAGCCGAAGACCCGGTGCTCGGTATCGACTACGCCGAGCTCCGGATTCGGCCCAACGGGTGCGCCACCGAGGATGTGGGCCGTGGCGCTGATACCGCAGATGCTGTCCATGAGGGTTCCGAACGCGGTGCCGCCGCTCGCTTCGGCCAGAGCCGCGCCGGCCGCATCCGCCTGGGGCAAGTGGGCCGGGATAGGCGCACTGCCCTCAGCCGCCTCGGACCCCAAGGCCCAGCCCCACGCACGACGCCGGTAGACAAGCCGCAGCTCGTTGTCGGCGCTTTGCATCACGGTGAGAATCGTCGTCCTGCGATTCCAATGACGGGCGCGAAGGTTAGCAGTCGAGGCCACGGGCTGACGGGCCATCCGTCTCATGGTGGCCAGCCGCCGGGATCGCTTGTCCTGTTGTGACACAGAGGGGCTCAGGTACCACTTCATGAACCCGTAGGACTTGGGGAACCGGTTGTTCGTGACATGGGTGAGCGAGTCTGGGTAGTAGTGACTAGAGATCGTGCTGCCATCGGAGATGTCGGTGCCGCGCGGGTGCAGGACTGCGGCGAATGCCTCAGAGTTGGTCCGGACGTGCCGTCCCACGGCTGCCGACAGGCGGGGAAGGGTTCGCCAGCGGTCCCGGTTGGCCAGCAAGAGTCGCGTGGTCCCGAGCACCCCAGCGGCGAGCACCACCTCGCGGGCGGTGACGCTGGACACGCCAGTGCGGCGGCCCCTGGCCAGCGGATCCCGCAGCACCACACGCCAGCCGTGGCGCCCGCAGCCTTGCGGGTCTCCCGACCCATCCGGAGCAAGCGGAATCACGATCTCGGCCCGCGTCTGTGGCCGGATGACGGCACCGAGGTTCTCGGCGTCGGCCAGGTAGGTCACGTCGAGGGAGTTCTTGGCCCCGTGAGGGCACCCTGTGATGCATTGGGCGCATCCCTTGCACATCGAGAAGTCGATGCCCTGCGGAGTCGGACCAAACGTGTCGGCGACGCCCAAGGCAGCGGCGGACTGCTCAAGCCACTCGTCCTGCAGTCCGTGGCGGGGGTTGAACTGTCGGCCGAGCTTCGCGGCAGCCACATCGAAGTGGGGCTCTAGCTCGTCGGCCCAATCGATCCCGGTCCGGGCCCAGCCGTCGGCGGCGAAGGCCTCTGCGGGCGGCTGCAGCAGGACGGCCGCGTACACGATGGACCCGCCGCCAACGCCGACGCCGCTGACGACGACGACATCGCGCAGCATGGTCTGGCGGAAGTAGCCGCGCAGGCCCAGCCGGGGCTCCCACATCAGACTGCGCGTGTGGCCGGCCCCCCGCTGCAGGTCATGCGGCGTCAGCCGGCGACCTTCCTCCACCACCAGCACCCGCATGCCGGCCTCTGCTGCCCGGAACGCAGCCACGCTGCCCCCGAAGCCGGACCCGATCACAAGGACGTCCGCATCGAACTCGGTCACATCGCCACCTTGTCATCGCGATGGAACGGCGAGGCTTCCGGGTCCGACGATGCGCCACCTGCGGGCCAAGCCCCCCATACGATAGGCATTGGTGGCGGCCCCGCCCCTAGTCTGGCCGCATGAGCGGCAATCCGGCTCCGAGCGAGTCTCGTCATCGAGCGCTGGTCGCGGCGAATGTCGGCAATGCCATCGAGTTCTACGACTGGATGGCCTACGCGCTGCTTGTTCCGTATTTCGGGTCGCAGTTCTTCCCAAGTTCGGATCCCGCCGCCGTCCTCATGGCATCGTTCGCGGTTTTCGCCGTGGGGTGTCTGGCACGGCCGCTTGGCGCTTTGTTCCTGGGCAGGTACATCGACCGGCATGGTCGCCGACCCGGCTTGATCCTCTCGGTATCACTCATCGTCATCGCGACGCTGGGCATGGCGGTAGCACCTACCTACGACAGCGTTGGGGCCCTCGCGCCAGCGCTACTGGTTGCGCTGCGTCTGACCCAGGGATTCGCCCTGGGACCGGAGTTCGGCGGATCCGCCACCTACCTGATCGAGGCAGCTCCTGAGCACCGCCGAGGGCTATTCGCATCCACCTACCAGAGCACCGTGGCCCTGGGGACGCTGACGGTATCCCTGCTGATCACGATCCTGGAGCTGTTCCTCGACAAGGCGCAGATGGAAGCGTACGGATGGCGGATCGTGTTCGCTGTAGGTGCGCTGTTCGCCGTGATCGGGTTGCTGCTGCGGCGGAACATGCCTGAGACAGATCTCGCACCGCCAGACGAACGACTCGAGCGCACTCCATACTCGGTCCTTTGGCGCGAGCATCGACTCGAATGTCTACGAATCCTGTTCATCGCGGGCGCGGGCTTGGTGGTCTTGTACGGCATGGTCTCGCTGTTGCCTTCCTTCGGGCCGACATTCACTCACCTGCCGGTTGAGAAGGCGGCGTTCATCGGCACCGTGGGGTTCATGGTGATGCTTCTGGCATCGCCGCTGTTCGGCCTACTATCTGACCGGATCGGCCGGGTGTGGACGCTTCGACTCTTCGCGATCAGCGGTGTGGTTCTTAGCGTGCCAGCGTTCGCGTTGCTCGATGGCCAGCCAGGGCCACAAGTGGTTGCCCAGTTGCTGGCGGTTCTGCTGGTGTGCGCCTGGGCGGCGGGATCTGTCACATCGTTCCCAGAGATGCTGCCGCCATCAGTGCGAGCCACGGGAGTGGCAGCTCCCTTCGGCATCGCGGCCGCGGTCTTCGGAGGC
>JAUYJT010000041.1 GCA_030700225.1 Candidatus Nanopelagicales bacterium
GGTTTGGCCAAAGCCACAGCGTGAGCGCACGCCCGCGCCACCTGAGCCACACTCAACTCGGTCAGGACCGGCGCCAGGGCCTTGGCCACGTCCTCGGTTTGGTCGGTGTCTAAGTCACGGGTGCCGCTTTCCATTCGCGCGTAACGTTCCACCCCCACCCGGCCCACGCGCCACGGCCCAGAGCACACCGGGTGGGAATCGACGAACCGCGCCGCGGCGACCAGGCTGTGCGCCGCACCGCTGGCCCAACCATTGGCGCATAACGTGGAATGAGCCTGCAAAGCCAACGCGTCCTGGTGTTCAGCCGCGGCGATACGGCGAGCAAGTTCCGCCTGCGCCGCGTGCACCATGCGGGACAACACAGCCACGTCCGCGGCCAATACATCGCCGCAGCCAAGGCCCGAGGGAACCTTCGCGTCAGCCGCGGCCATAAGCGCCGACATCGCCCCAGCAACCGGCGGCGACGCCGCACACCCCACGCCCCCAGCTTCGGAAGACCCACCCAACTCAGCCACCGACAGGACCCCCACCCCCCATCCCCGCTTCGTAGAGGAAACCTGTACTCGCACACAGGTTCCCACGAGGGTCCGACAATCAACGGCACACCACGCAGGCTGTGGACAACAAACGACAAACCAGCACCTGTGGACAACGAATGTCCCGGGACCAGTCGAACCTCAAGCGCCGGGCAGCGCCAGATGCGCCGGATCCCGCCACACTCGGCAAGCTCACCGATTCTCTGCTAGTAATCATGGATGGGCACTACGGAAGCCAAGTCGGGTCAGGCGCCGATGGCCCGCCGGTTCCGCCAAGGCATCGTCGTTGTCGTACTGGCCGTCTTGAGTCTGGTCCTTCTGGCGGCGACAAGTTCGACCAACGCCGCGAACGTTCCCCCAGGACCGAGTGACCTGCCCACGAGTCCGATCTTCTCCTCCACTGTGCAGAGTCCCCCTCCGGCCTTCTACCGTCCACCCTCGCCTATCCCGGACGTTCTCCCTGGCACGATCCTGAAGTCGGAGCCCATCTCCGATGCGCCGCGCGGCGTCGCTGCCACTCGCATCATGTACATGTCCCGCTCAGCGAACGGTGAGCCTGTCGCGGTGACAGGGCTGATCGCGCAACTGGCTAGCGCTGCCCCACCCGGCGGACGTCCGGTCGTAGCATTCGCGCACGGAACGACGGGAATCGGCCGCGAATGTGGCATCTCACAGGATCCGTTCACTCCTGGAACAGCGGGAGCATCGATGTGGGACCCACGGATGCGCCCGCTGGTCGACAGCGGCTACGTCGTCGCTGCGACCGACTACGAGGGGGAAGGAGCGCCGGGTAAGCCGACGTATTTGGTCGAGTCGATCGAGGGCCAGAACGTACTGGATTCCCTAAGAGCAGCCATATACCTCGAGCCAGAAGCTGTCGACCCTTCGAACCTCGCGATCTACGGTCACAGTCAGGGAGGTCACGCGGCTCTGTCAGCCGCGAGCTTGGCACCCTCATACGCCCCCGAACTCCAGGTCCGTGGCGTAGTCGGCGCGGCCCCGGGACTACTTCCATCGCTGCCACTGGTCGTGTCGCAGTTGGTGAACCAATCCGGAACCCCAGATGAGGCCGCGGCCCGTGCGGCCTACCTCATGAACATCATCAAATCCTGGACTGTCCTATACCCCGATGACATACGACCGAGCGACTACCTGACCTCTGAGGGGATCGAGCTCCTGCCGGACACCCTGAAGTACTGCTATGGGAACCTCTCATCGAAGTTGCGCGGCCGGTTCGACAAGATCGTCAAAGCCGCCCCCGCGAACTCGATGCTCAAGGTCACGAGCGAGAACATGCCCGTGGACCGCAAGATCGAGGCTCCCGTGCTACTGCTTCAGGGGCTCAAGGACACCGACGTGGTACCTCAGCTGACCATCGCCGCAGCTAACTCACTTTGCCAGCTCGGATCCGACGTTGAGCTCCGGACCTTCGCCAATGACACTCACGAAACGCTCCTCTGGTCGGCGCGGCCAACTTTGCTGGACTGGCTCTCGGACAGGTTCGAGCGCCTTCCGACATCGAGCACCTGCGGAGGTCTGAGATGATGCTCGCTGCCCTAGTAGTAGTCGCCATCGTGTTCGGAGCCTGCTCAACCGCTCTGCTAGGAAGACCCCGGCCCCAGCAAGGCATCGCAGCTCAGTGCGTCGCGATCTTCCCCATCGTCGCGGTCTGTTCCGTGTATACGCTGGGGAGCGGACTTACGGCCCCGTGGGCACTCCTGGCCGGAGTCACCGTCACGGCGGCAGCTCTTGTCGCGAGTCGCGTGGGCCCCCGTCTCCACTCGGCACTGCGCGCGGTCAGCGGGGAATCCAGCCAGATCGAGGGCAGACTCGGGTTCGTCTGGGCGACTGGCGTCATAGTCAGCCTGGGCATAGCCGGTGTCGCCCTGTCGTGGGTAGCGTCCCTGGTCCAATTCGCTACTCCCCTCAACCGCACGGCAGTCGTGGCCGTGGTCGCGATCGGCGGGGTCCTCTTCGCTCTCGGCCACGGCGCCGCGCGAGTCTGGTCCCTGATCTACATGTGGTTCGCCATAGGTTCAGCGGTACTCGCTGTCGCGGCAGGCCTCCTCGCAGGTGCGCCGGAGTCGCTAGGCTCCCCTGAAGTCATCGTGGACTCCCCCGTGCCGCTCACTTCGCTGGCGGTCGCGCTGGCAGTCCTGGCGATCGCCGCCGGACATCCTGGCCTCGCAAGCGCCGCCGCCCTCGACAGACGTGGGTTGGCGAGCGCCGGAATCGTCATGGGACTCATCACAGCCTGCACTCTCATCGGGCTTCTGATGCTGCTGGCGGGCGGCATCCAGGCTCCGAGCTTCCCGCTGTTCACGGTGCTCGCATTCATGCCGGCGGCCGTCGCGTCCCTCCTTGCGGGGGCGCTCGTCCTGGCCGGGACGTTGGCGATCGGGCGGACACTGCGCGACTTGAGAATCGACGCCACGGAATGTGGCCGTTTCCCCTGGATGGTTCAGGACGTCGGCCCCCGGCGCATCGCTTGTGTCGCTGGCGCGGGGCTGATCGTGGCGGCTGTGGCGGTAGTCCCGGCGAACCCGACCGCGGAGATCCTCATCATCGCCGCACTGGCCCTGCTCCGCCTGGTCGTTGGCAGCACCGTTCGCAGCGATCACGAGCCAGCGACCGCAGCGGTCTGACTCTCGTCCTAGCCCAAACCGAGCTGGCGAGCGATGAGCATTCTTTGTACCTCGCTGGTTCCTTCGCCAATTTCCAGTACCTTGCTGTCCCGCCAGAATCGGGCCACCGGGTAGTCGTTCATGAACCCATAGCCGCCGAATACCTGAGTCGCCTCCCGAGCGTTAGTGACCGCCGACTCGGTCGCGAAGAGCTTCGCCATGGCCGCCTGGTGCTTGAACGGGCTCCCTCCCAGCATCCGGGCCCCGGCGTCGTAGTAGGCCAGCCGGGACACGTGCGTGCGCGTCTCCATGTCGGCGATCTTGAAAGCTATCGCCTGGTTAGACCCGATCGGGCGGCCGAACGCGCGGCGCTCGTTGGCGTACCTGACGCATTCGTCGACACAGCCCTGACTAAGCCCGACTGATAGGGCAGCGATCGCG
This sequence comes from Candidatus Nanopelagicales bacterium, assembly GCA_030700225.1. NCBI lineage: Bacteria > Bacillati > Actinomycetota > Actinomycetes > Candidatus Nanopelagicales > Candidatus Nanopelagicales bacterium. Next base: position 3,602 of record JAUYJT010000041.1, read on the forward strand.
ATGCGGCCCTCATCGAGAATCCTCAGGAACTGCGCGTATCCCCGGCCGCGCTGTCCCAGCAGGTTCTCTACAGGGACACGGCAGTCCTCGAACGTCAAGTGCCGCGTGTCCGACGCGTTCCAGCCAACTTTTGAGTACTTCCCCGAAGCGGAGAATCCCTTCGTCCCCGAAGGAACCATGATCGCCGATATCTCGGGGCGGCCAGCAGCATCCGTGCCTGTCCGCGCTGTGACGGTGACCAGACCAGTGATGTCGGTTCCGGAATTCGTGATGAATTCCTTGGAGCCGTTGATCACCCATTCGCCACCATCGATGACCGCCGTGGTGGCGATGTCGCCCGCGTCAGAACCGGAACTCGATTCGGTCAACCCGAACGCACCGAGTACCTGCCCGGAAGTCAACTGTGGCAACCACCGCCGCTTCTGCTCCTGGGTACCGAATCGATACACAGGCATGGCCCCCAGAGACACACCGGCTTCCAGCGTGATGGCCACCGACGAGTCCACGCGGGCCAGTTCCTCGATCGCCAGGCATAGCGCGAAGTAGTCGCCGCCCATTCCCCCGTATTCCTCATCGAACGGCAAACCGAAAAGACCCATGTCCCCCATCTGGCGCACGATCTCGTAAGGGAACTCCTCCCGCTCGTAGTAATCCGAGATGACGGGCGCGACGACGTCATGAGCGAACTGCTCTACTGTCTTGCGAAGGTCTTCGTGTTCTGGGGACAGTCGGAAATCAGGCATCCTCGATCCGATCCTCGTGTGGGCGCCGTAGACACTGCAAACGCCCTAGGCTGGAATCATGCTAGTCCGGCATCTCACGATCGGCGGCTTGCGCTCCTTCCGGGAGCAGCCGACGCAAGTCGATCTGGCTCCCCTAACGCTGGTCTTCGGGCCGAACTCCGCTGGTAAGTCCAGCCTGCTGTCCGTGCTGCCGATGCTCCAGCAAACCTCCGCCCGGCCCGAGATCCTGAACATGTCAGGAGACCTCGTTGAAGGCGGAACCTTCCGCATGGCAGTCCACCGGCATGACGACACCATCCCAATGACCCTTGGCTTCGGCTGGACTACTCGGGAGGGCGATGAGCACTCCGGATCTGGGGAGTTCCGCTGGGATCCGTCGCGACGGGTGGCAGTCAGAACCCGCTTCCACGTCGATGAGGGCGGAGGGCAAGCGCACATCGACGGGCCACGGCCCTGGGGCAACCAGCCGGCGGCGGCCATCGCCAGACGGCTGGCACCTGAGTTCTATGAGGTACTGGACCGGATCTTCTTCGTTGGCCCGATCCGCGCCAGAAGCGAGCGCACAACAGCCTTGGGGGTTGGCCACCACCAGTACGTCGGCCCCGCCGGTGAGCACATGGCTGAGCTCCTCACGGACCGCCCGGACGTCCTTGACGCTCTCAACGGGTGGTGCGCTCGGATGGAGCTCGGGTACCGGGTCCGGATGCTGGGCCCAATGTCCAACGAACTGGTCATGTCCGCAGGGGACTTCGCTGTGCTCGCTCTTGAGGACGTGCGCCATGACCCTCCCGTCCTGGTCTCGGAACGGGCCGTCGGCTACGGGATCGGTCAGTTGCTGCCGATCGTCACCCAGTGCCTGGCGACGCTCGGCGGAATGATCATCGTCGAGCAACCCGAGGTTCACATCCATCCCCGGCTCCAGGCCTGCCTGGGCGATCTGTTCGTCGACACCGTCGTCGGCGGGCGGGCGCAGCTGCTGATCGAGACGCACAGCGAACACCTCATACTGCGGATCCTGCGGCTTGTGCGCGACGGTCTCATCGAGCCATCACAGGTAGCCGTTCTCTACGTCGACCTCCACGATGACGGCGCGAGCTTCGTCCGCCACCTGGAGGTCGATTCTGACGGCGACCTGGCCGACGGCTGGCCGGGCGGGTTCTTCGATGAGCGTCTGGCAGACGTTCTGCCCAGCGGGTCGGTGCTGCCGTGAACTCAGAGATCCCCCGCCAGAAGTCGGTGTTCCACGTTGGCATCTCGTCCACCGCACTTGGCGACATCTCCCAGAACGCGGCCCTGCGGCGGGCCGTCCACGAGGAACTCCTGGAGGACTTGACCGTACACGGGTGCCTGGTATTCACGTCTCGAGAAGCACTCGGGCTATTCGTCGCCGCGGTGCGCTGCCTGCCCACGTCGCTGTCGAAAATGTGGGAGGCCGTCCTGTCATCGAGACGAGTCAACGTCAAGGTCGCTGATCCTGAGCGGGACCTGGCCTTGGACGACGTGCTGGATCCGCTGGCGCTTGAAGCGCAACTGTCCTCCGACGTGGAGCTAGTCCTGCTCGAGGGCGACCAGGCCGAACTGCTCGGCGTCCCGGATGACCAGTTCTCGACCAGGACTCCGGGTGGACTGGTGGAAATCGGCCGACTAACGACGGCGGGGCGAACCGCCACGGTGCTGGCCGCGCGCCACAGGCTCGAGGCGCCTCTGCGGGAGGGAGAGAACCGGGAGATTGAGTGGGATCTGCGATTCGGCCCCCTTGTGGAAGCGTCACGGCCCATCGTCATCTACGACCGATACGTGGGCCAACAAACCGCACGCCGTTACGTGTACGAGCGCGGGCGGGGCGACGGACTGACCTGGTTCCTCTCGCGGGTGGGCATGAAGCCGGATCCAGCGGCTACGCCCGCGTCACCGCGCGAAGGACGCCGCGTGCGGATCATCACCACCGTCGAATACGAGGCACAGAACGGTAAGGTATTCGACGAGGATGTTGTAGCCCTTGCCTTCGCGAGGATGCTCCAATCCATCGGCCGGGACATCCGTGTGGACCTCGTTCTTGTCCCCTCAAGGACACGGGACCACGCTGGGCGACACGTCGAGAAGTTCGGCCACGACCGACATATCCGCTTCGGCGAACGCGCTGCCCTCGCGCTCGGGACGGGAATGCAGGCCTTCAGCCGACCGAGATTCCCCGAGACGGTCGCGGTCGCGCATCTGCCAGTCAATGACGCCAAGGCCCGTGAGGAACGCGCCATTCGCGCAGCGCTGCGACCTCCGAGCGCGGGGTGGCTGAGCGCGGCGAGGGATCTCTCCGCAAGCGGAACGTGACCGCGGTTGCCGCGCTAGGGCCCAACCCTGCGAACCCGACACGGCACCGGGAATCGAGGCCAGGCCTTGGTGACGAAACTCGCGCGGGAGACACTGACCCTCACGCGCTCAGGCGCGGCCACTGCGGAAGGACTGGCAGAGATGGGCTCAAGAACGGTGACCACGGCGGGGCTGACCGGTGCGGCCATCGTCCTTTCCCTCACAGTGCCCATTTCGGCTCTCACATCGTCAACCGCCTCGGTCGACCCTCTGTCGACAGACGCGGCCCGGTCCCTCGCCGCAAACGTGATGTTCGGCTGTGCGGACTCACGCGACAAGTCCTCCCAACTCGCGATGTCGCGTGCGGGGATGGCAGGGATCGTCTTGCTTGGCACGACTCCGCCGCCCAAGCTTCGCTACAAGTTGCGACGGGTGGCAAGCGCCGCGCCCGAGGGTCGCGAGCCACTGTTCGCCTCCGACGAGGAGGGCGGCACCGTTCAACGCCTCGGGCCGCTGATCCGACGCCTACCCTCCGCCGAGACCATGGGCAACTGGCAAAGCCGGAGACTGCGTCGCACAGCACAGCGGTACGCGCGAGCAATGGCCCGACTTGGCGTGCGCATGAGCCTGGCACCCGTCGCGGACTTGCGCGTCCAAGGCTCATACATCGACAAGCTGGACCGCAGCTTCGGGTCCAAGCCACGGCGCGTCGGCCGGGCCGTGATCGCCTGGTCCAAGGGCCTGCGACGCGGCGGAGTCGCTCCGGTCGTCAAGCACTGGCCAGGACACGGCCACGCCAGGGACACCCACCAGTTCGCGGCAAGCGTTCCTGCCTTCCTCAAGCTGCGGCGGGCGGACCTGGTGCCGTTCCGCATGGCCTTCCGCGCTGGGGTATCGGCGGTGATGGTCGGGCACGTGCAGTCACGCGGACTCACGCCCCCAGGGATTCCCGCCACCCAGTCGGCGCGGGCTCTGTCGGTGCTGCGGCGACAAGCGGGTCCGAATGCAGTGATCATGACCGACTCTCTGTCGATGGCCGCGGCATCTTCGGCCCGGGGACTGACTTTGTCCCAGGCCGTCATCGAGTCTCTGAGCGCGGGCGCCGACTGGGCGCTGATCTGCTCCGGTGACAAGCTCAAGATCATGCGAGCCGTAGCCAGGGCGATCCGCGACGGACGACTCGACGCCGCGCAACTCCAGCGATCAGCGGCTCGAGTAGCGGCCCTGAAGGAGAGTCTGTGAACCCACCTGGGCTGCGGCGTGTCAGAGACTCAGTGCCCGCACGACGCGACTGGGGCTTGGCCTGCCGAGATGATCAGACAGCCAAGTGCTTGTAGCGACCAGCGCGCCCAGGTCCACCCCAGTATCGATCCCTAGACCATCCAACATCCACACGAGATCCTCGGTCGCCAGGTTGCCCGTCGCCGACTTGGCGTATGGGCAACCGCCCAGGCCGCCCGCGCTGGCGTCCACCGTCGCTACGCCCGCCCGAAGAGCTTCATAGGTACTTGCCAGCGCCTGGCCGTAGGTGTCATGGAAATGGACCCCGATCGCGCTAAGCGGTATCCCGACCGACCGCACTTCGGCCACGAGCCTACTCACGTGCCCGGGGGTGGCCACGCCGATCGTGTCCCCGAGACTGATCGAGTCGCACCCGGCCTCATACAGCTCCCCACACACGGAAGCGACCTGAGCCGGGGCCACACTTCCTTCCCAGGGGTCCCCGAAACACATCGACACATACCCGCCCACGCGCATGCCAGCAGCGCGGGCCTCGTGGATCACTGCAGCGTACCGGTCCATCTGCTCGGCCAGTCCACAGTTCAGGTTCCGGCGGGCGAAGGTCTCAGTCGCGCTCGCGAAGACCCCGATCTCCCGCGAGCCGACATCGATTGCCCTTCCAAGCCCACGGGCGTTCGGCACGAGTACTGGGTATTCGACGCCCGGGCGCCGATCCAAACCCGCGAGAACCTCCGCGGCGTCGGCCATCTGAGGGACCAGATCCGGCCTCACGAAAGAAGCCGCCTCAACGACCCGCAAGCCAGCATCGACGAGCCGCTGGATGAACTCGATCTTGACACCAGTCTCAACGACCATGGGCTCGTTCTGCAGCCCATCCCTGGCCCCGACCTCCCGGATCGTGACCTGCTTAGGCAAGTCCTCACTTGGCCACACAGCGGGCAGATCAAGCATGTTCGCCCGTCTCCTCCTCGCCCCGGGCCTCCCGGGCACCGAGCACGACGAGTTCGGCGTCCATGGCGACCTGTTGTCCCACCGAAACTGGTACTTCAAGGACTACGCCATCGCCTTTGGCATGCAAAGTGTGCTCCATCTTCATCGCCTCCACAGCAACCAGCGGGTCTCCGGAGGCCACGGGATCACCCGGCTTCACGTAGACCGCGATCACCGATCCTGGCATCGGGCTGACTACGGCGCCGACGCCAGCAGACTCGGTCCGCTCGGCGTCGAGCCGGTCCAACTCGACCAAGCGCCATGTCTGGCCATCTCGGGACAGCCAGAGCGTGGCTGAAGTGCGCGCGTACCAGTAGCTCCGCTGGTCACCTTCAAGCTCAACTGTCAGCCTCCCGTCCAACGCGTGGACCGACGCGAGCATCACCTCCCCGTCGCCGACGCGGATCTCGGCGCGCTCGGGTGTGCCCCGAGCGAACACGTCGACTGCAACAGCCCCCGGCCCTCGGACCCGCCAGCTCGCCCACGCTCTCGGCCCCATTCGCCAGCTGTCGCCCCGCATCCACGGATCGCCCCCGGGCGCCGCTGGCGTGATCGAGATGAGGCGCTCCAAAGCAGCCGCTGCCAGGACATCGTCTGGGGCGTCCTCGGGTGCCGCTAGTTCGGGGTGCTCATCAATCAGTCCGGTGTGCAGGTCGCCATTGACGACATCGGACAGTGCCAGCAGACGGCCAAGGTAGGCGATATTCGTTGTCACTCCCAGATACGCCGTCTCGGACAGCATCTGATGCAGCGTGGCGAGTGCCTGCGCTCGGTCCGGCCCGTGCGCGATCAGCTTCGCGATCATTGGGTCGTAGTCCGTCGCAACCGTGTCACCGCTTGCGACCGCAGAGTCGACCCGAACCGCGGGCCAGCGGCCCAGGCTGCCCTGCTCGGCTGGCTCATGGACCAGCATCAACCTTCCCGAGCTCGGCAGGAATCCCGTGGCCGGGTCCTCGGCATACACGCGCGCCTCTATCGCGTGACCTGTCAGGCCAACTTCCTCCTGAGTCACAGGCAGCTCACGACCCTCAGCGATCTCAATCTGCCACCTGACAAGGTCGATGCCGGTGATCGCCTCCGTCACGGGATGTTCGACTTGAAGCCGGGTGTTCATCTCCAGGAAGAAGAAGTCCTCAGCGCTTGTCGAGTCCACGATGAACTCCACTGTTCCCACGCCCGTGTAGGAGCAGGACCTAGCCACGTCAACGGCGGCCGCGCCCATGCGGTCCCTCATACCCGGCGTCACCCAGACCGATGGTGCTTCCTCCAAGACTTTCTGGTGTCGGCGCTGCAGACTGCACTCGCGTTCCCACAAGTGGATCACGTTGCCGTGGCTGTCCGCGGCGACTTGCACCTCGATGTGGCGGGGTCGTTCGATGTAGCGCTCCACAAGCAGCGCGTCGTCCCCAAACGACGATCTGGACTCCCGCCGCGCCGACTCAGCCGCCGCCACTACCTCCCCCAGATGACGGACGACCCGCATTCCCTTGCCGCCACCGCCAGCCGAAGGCTTCAGCAGCGCGGGAAACCCTACGGACTCGCATGCGGCGGCCAAGTCCGAATCAGTCATGCCCACGTCGTGCCGACCCGGCACTACCGGGACCCCGGCGGCAGCCACACGTGTCTTGGCGGCGATCTTGTCCCCCATCGCACGCATCGCCTCAACCGACGGCCCAATGAACACGATGCCGTTGTCCTCGCAAGCCCTCGCGAACTCGGCGTTCTCGCTCAGGAATCCGTAGCCCGGATGAATAGCGGCCACTCCAGTCCGCAGCGCCGCCTCGATCACAGCCGGAATGCACAGGTATGACTCGCGAGCTGGAGCGGGCCCTATCAGGATCGCCTCGTCCGCCTCGCGAACATGTCGGGCATTCGTATCAGCGTCGCTGTGAACCGCCACCGATCCGATTCCAAGCTCGCGCAGGGTCCGGAGCACCCGCACCGCGATTTCCCCACGGTTGGCCACGAGGACCTTGTCGAACACAACCATCACATCCGGAAGACACCGCGGGACACCGGCTCCAGCGGTGCGAGCGCGCACGCGCCCAACGCGAGGCCAACAACTGAACGGGTTTGCGCGGGGTCGATCACACCGTCATCCCAGAGCCTGGCCGTCGCGTAGTACGGGTTGCCGCGCTCCTCATAGGCAGCGCGAATCGGAGCCTTGAACTCCTCTTCTTCCGCCGGAGCCCACTGTCCGCCAGCGCCCTCCAACTGCTCGCGACGCACCGTCGCCAGCACCGAGGCTGCCTGCTCCCCGCCCATGACAGAGATCCGCGCGTTCGGCCACATCCACAAGAACCGTGGCGAGTACGCACGGCCGCACATCGAGTAGTTGCCGGCGCCGAAGGATCCCCCGATGACAACCGTCAGTTTCGGAACCCTCGCGCAGGCCACAGCGGTGACCATCTTGGCCCCGTTCTTCGCGATCCCGCCCGCCTCGTAGTCGCGCCCAACCATGAACCCGTTGATGTTCTGAAGGAACAGCAGCGGGATCCTCCGCTGGTCGCATAGCTCGACGAAGTGAGCGCCCTTCAACGCGGATTCGGAGAACAGTATCCCGTTGTTGGCGACGATCCCGACCGGATGACCGTGCACCCGCGCGAATCCGGTAACCAGAGAGGTTCCGTATTCGGACTTGAACTCAGTGAAGCGACTCCCGTCCACGAGGCGCGCGATGACCTCACGCACGTCGTACGGAGTGCGGGTGTCTGGGGGTATGACGCTGTAGATCGTCTCGGGATCGATCGCGGGTTCCTCGCTATCGATCCGGCGCCACGGCGACTCCTGCTCCTGGGCGAACGTGGCGGCGATCCGCCGGACGATCAGCAACGCGTGGGCGTCATCTTCAGCCAGGTGGTCAGCGACTCCGGAGACACGGGCGTGAAGCTCCCCTCCTCCGAGCTCCTCAGCCGTGACGACTTCACCTGTCGCGGCCCGCACCAGTGGCGGCCCGCCGAGGAATATTGTGCCCTGATTCCGCACGATGACGGTCTCGTCGCTCATCGCTGGGACGTACGCGCCACCCGCCGTGCATGACCCCATGACCGCGGCCACCTGGGGAATCTCCAGCGCCGACATGTTCGCCTGGTTGTAGAAGATGCGTCCAAAGTGATCACGGTCGGGGAATACGTCATCCTGCAAAGGCAGGAACGCACCGCCCGAGTCCACTAGCGCTATGCAGGGAACCCGGTTCTGCAGGGCGATTTCCTGGGCGCGCAGGTGCTTCTTCACTGTCATCGGGTAGTAGGTTCCGCCCTTGACCGTCGCGTCATTAGCGATGACCATGCACAGGCGCCCGCTCACACGTCCTATCCCGGTAATGAGACCCGCCCCCGGCGCCTCGTCCGCGTACATGCCGTTCGCAGCCAGCGCCGACAGTTCAAGAAACGCCGACCCTGGATCGAGCAGATGATCGACCCTCTGGCGAGGCAGGAGCTTCCCACGGGCCGCGTGCTTCTCGCGCGCCCGCGCCGATCCGCCTCTGCCCGCCGCCTCCAACCGCGCCTTCAGGTCAGCGGCGAGCGCCATGTTGTGCTTAGTGTTGTCCCGGGCGTTGCTCGCCCCGGCATCGACCCGGCTGACCAGCACCGGTGCGCTCATCCGCGACCTCCGCGTATCACCTATCTCCGCGGGCAAGGCTATCGGGAGATGCGTCGCACTCCGGACGGTCCGCCCCGTGTTGGACCGTCACGGCAGCGTGATGATGTTCAGCGCCTATCTTTTAGCGCCGTCACCAACACGTCGTGCCACACGTCCAGACTCGTGTCCGGCAGGAATACCTCGATGGCGCGCTTCCGGGCCGCCTGCCCGAGCCGTTCGGCAAGGTCGGGGTTCTTCAGCACCCTCACAACCGCGCGGCCGAACTCGCGCAAGTCGCGGGCATCGGCGACCAGAAGCCCGCTTACCTGGTCATCGATCTGATCGACGATGCCGCCCACAGCCGAAGCGACGACAGGTCGGCCCTTGAACATGGCTTCTGTGACCGTCAGGCCGAATCCTTCCGCCAAGCTCTTCTGCACAACGACAGCGGCGTGCCGTTGGATCGCGTTTACCAGCGCACCGTTCTGCTCCTGGTCATCCATCGGCAGGCTCACGAGCTGGACGCGGTCGCGAACCTCATGTGGCAGAGCCCGCCACATCTCCGTCACCTCATCGAGCACCTGCTGACCTTCGGGGTCATCGGAAACAGATGCGGTCGACGGACCGACCAGGGACAGACAGGCATCGGTCTTGGGCGCGATGTGCTTGGCGAAGGCCTCCAACACTCCGGCCATGTCCTTGAGCGGGTCCCAGCGGGAAACCTGAACGACCATGGGCGTGTCAGCGGACGGCGGCTCACCAGAGCGGACGATCTCGGCCTGCATGTCGAACGAGGAAACCCTGCGATCGTTGCGCTTGAAGGTCGCATTCCCGAACCCCGGCCCGCTTGTGACACCGGCACCGGAAATCGCGCCAAGGACGTCACTTTCGGACAGATCCTGGTTCTTCGGCGCGAGAGGGTCGATTGACGGCTTGATCACTCGCAGAAGCTCGGGCGGAACCCAGTCGGGTGCGTAGGAAGCGCGAGTGAACACGTACTGATCAACGTTGTTCTCCAGGAACGGCCGCAGGAAGTTCCACGCCTCCTCGGTGTACGCGTTGTCGTGATCTGTTCCCACGTGACAGCGCCACACAACCGGGATGTTGCGCTCGGCCAGCATCGGCGCCAAAGGAGCTGGCTGCGGGTCGTGCAGGATGACTACGTCCCCCGGCGTCACAGCGTCCAACAGGAACGGAGCACCACGGGCCACAACGCCTGCCATGAGCGCTCGTTCCACCGAACTCAATTCACCACTGTCCCCGCGGTTGCCGTGCAGGCGGTGATGAAGTCGTTTGGTCAGCCTGAAGAAAACAGGGTCGCCCTCGACCACGAGCCACCGGGTCGGGATTCCGACCCCGAGCGTCAGCGGGAGCAGCACGCGGAGCATCTCCGCGACACCCCCTCCGGACGCCGTCGAATTGACGTTGATGATCCCGTTGCCAGCCAGCTCGGCCTGCATGTCGGGAGCCACTTGGGCCACGAGCCGGTCTATCCGCTCCTTGGGAATGACCGTCGCCAGTTCCTCGATCTCGCGAGGCTCCATCTTCACTTCTTGCATTGCGACTCCCATCGCTGCGACTGGTACCGGCGCCCGCGCGCCACTACTCCTTGGCCCGACAAGTGCCAATGATCGCGCACACTCGGCGGTCAAGGCAGCGTGAACAGACAATCCGCGGAATCGACCGACGGCGCGTCGCACTACAGGTTGACGACAATCAGGCCAATCCGCTGCCATGATCACGCAAGAAGCCCGCCCTAGCGGTCGTGGTCCGTCAGCAGCGGAGGTGCAGTGATAACGAACGCCAGCGCGGCGGCTGACACCGGCGGCGCGCTTCTGGACATGCATCCCGTCGACTACTCCCTGCTGATCATCTACTTCGTATTCGTCCTAGGGATTGGATGGGTGGCGAAGCGCTCGATCAAGTCCAGCAAGGACTTCTTTCAGGCGGGACGTCGTCTGCCGGCCTGGATCGCGGGGCTGGCGTTCATCAGCGCGAACCTGGGCGCGATCGAGATTCTCGGCTTCGCCGCTAACGGGGCTCAATTCGGACTCGCCAGTGTGCACTACTACTGGATCGGCGCGATCCCCGCGATGGTGTTCCTGGGTATCGTGATGATGCCGTTCTACTACGGCACCAAGATCCGAAGCGTTCCTGAGTACTTGCGGCTCAGATACAACCGGCCGACGCACTTGTTCAACGCGGCGTCGTTCGCCTTGTCCGCTCTGCTGATCGCAGGCGTCAACCTGTACTCGCTGGCAATCGTAGTTGTGGCCCTCCTGGGATGGTCGCTGTACCTGTCAATCGTCGTCGCGGCTCTGCTCGTGCTCACATACATTCTGGCGGGCGGGTTGACGGGCGCCGTCTACAACGAGGTCATGCAGTTCTTCGTGATCATCGCTGGACTGATCCCGCTGACGATTGTCGCGATAGCGGCGGCGGGAGGCCCCGACCAGGTGATCGCCCGCCTGGCCGACTACCCGGACTACTGGAGCCAGCCATGGGCCGGCACCGAGATCAACGGGGGTGGCGACCCGAACCCGATAGGCGACTGGGTTGGGATCATCCTGGGCCAGGCCTTCGTACTGTCCTTCGGCTACTGGACGACGAACTTCGCCGAAGTTCAGCGGGCAATGTCCGCGCGCAACCTGAACTCCGCTCGTCGTGCGCCGATAATCGCCGCTATCCCGAAGATGCTGTTGCCGTTCATCATCATCGTCCCCGGCATGATCGCAGCGATGATCGTGCCCAACCTCGGCGATCCCGCTGACCCCGACCGCAGCTTCACGAACGCTATCCCACTGCTGATGGGCCAACTCCTGCCAGCCGGAGTTCTCGGCGTCGCGGTCACGGGTTTGATAGCAGCGTTCATGGCGGGCATGGCGGCCAACGTGTCCAGCTTCAACGCTGTGATGACGTACGACATTTGGCAGGCCTACATAGTCAAGTCCAGACGTGACCGGTACTACTTGAAGTTCGGCCGCGTCGTGACGGTAGTCGGCGTCTTCGTCGGCATCGGAACGGCGTTGATCGCGTCCGAGTACAACAACATCAACGAGTACCTGCAGACCTTGTTCTCGTTCTTCCAGGCACCCGTGTTCGTCACATTCATCCTCGGAATGTTCTGGAAGCGCACATCACCGTGGGGCGGCTTCTGGGGTCTGGCTTCGGGAACCGCGGCCGCCGGGTCTATCTGGGCGTTCGCGGCGATGAATCCCGATTTCTATCGCTCCGCGTTCCAACAGGCCATGTGGATGGGCATCGTGGCCGGAGCTGTGGACCTAGTCGTAACTGTCTCGGTATCGCTGCGCACGCAGCCTCTTCCGGATCACGCGTTGGTGGGCCTGGTCAAGGGGACTCAGGCCGTTGACCAGCCGCCGACGGGTGGCCTCAGCTGGTACCGACGACCGGCCGTGCTGGGAATCCTCGTTCTGATCGCGTCAGTGAGCATGTATTCGATCTTCCTACTGATCTAATGGGAGCAGGATGAACGACTCAGGCAAGCCAACTCTCGCCGAAGTCCTGCCCCGGTTCGCCCGGTTCCTGGACCTTCGCTTCGTCCTCGCCGCTCTGTTCGCGATTTTCGGAGTGCTGGTGACCCTGACGGGGATATTCGCCACTCCGGCGGAGGTTGCCAAGGCAGCGGGTATCAACATCAGTTTCTGGACCGGCATCGGACTGCTCATCGTCTCGGGGATCTTCACCCTGTGGCTCTTGAGCGCGCCGCCGGAAGTCCCCCAAGGCGAGGAACCCGAGGACGAATGAGCACCCTGCTCTACCTCCACGGTGTCGGGGACAACGGCAGCCGACGTGACTGGCTTGAGGTTCTGCGGGCTCAATGGGGAGAGGACGACGACTCAAGCTTTGACCTGCTCGCACCTGACTTCTCGGATCTGCTCGCGGCGCGGACGCACATGCCGCAGGCACCCCCGATCCCCAGGAGCGCCGAGACCGCCAGCCCGGAAAGTCGCCGACTCTACAGGGCTGCCCAGGCCATCACCTACGCCAAACTGCTCGACGCCGGGTCAACTCCGGTGTGGCCCTACGAGCCGCGGGGCTTCGCTCGGGTGCCAGGAGTGTTGGACGCTGCCGCCGAGCGGATCATCACGAAGATGCTGTTCGAGGAAGTCCGACGCTACGTCTCGGATGCGGGATTGCGGGAGGCGGTTCGCGCTCGCGTCATCAACTCCCTTGGCGATCGGCGATCTTTGGTGGTCCTTGGACATAGCCTCGGGGCTCTCGTGGCGCTAGACCTGATTCAACATCTCCCTCACGGCACGGATGTCTCGCTCCTGGTGACTGCGGCATCCCCCCTGGCGAGGAGCAACCTACCCAAAGAGCTGGACGACTTGCGGGACCAGTTCCCATATGACCGCGTCCACGGGTGGATAAACGTCTTCAATCCATCGGACGCCGCCACCCGGGGCAGGCCCATAGGGCTGAAGTTCCCCGCAGCACTCGACGTTTGCGTCGCGGGCCACTTTCAAGATCACGCCCTAGCCACCTGCGTCGCAGACTCAGGGGTGTCCGCCGCACTCGGCGCCGCACTGGGCAAAGTCGGCTCCGCGACACGCGACCCCGACGTGGACCTCGTCGGGCCCGACCAAGAGCTGGCCGGGCCCGACCAGCTCCTCTCTCGTCCTGAGCTTCTGTATCTGGGCACCTTGCAGATCGGCTTCCGGATGGAGCAACTACTCGTAGGGCAGGACGACGCCCGTCCGGCTGACGTGTCCGCGTTCTGGAGTGCGCGCAGACTGGCGGGCGAGCGATCGATCCCGCGCGGCACGGATGGGCGCCAGATCTGGGACATGGATCACCGCGAAGATCTCCACGGGCGAGCGGCCGAACGGGACATTCCCGCTGTGCTTGTCCGCCTGGCCAACGTCAATCCCCTCGAAACGACGGACGTGCCAATCCCCATGACGATCGAGGAACAAGCACGGCGGCAGGTCGCAATCGACATCGGCCTGCCCCCTGGCTGGGTGGATATCGCCGCACGTTCCCTTGCCGAGGCACAAGCCGCGCTCGGCCAGCCAGAATCGGACAGCGCTCAGGACTCGACCGAGGTGGACCCGTCCGAGGAGGACCTACTGGACGCGAGCCACATCACTACATCCATTCACCTCGCGCTCGCACCACTAGTGCTGGCAGGCCTGATACCCACGTCTCGACGACCCTCCGGAATCGTCGATCTGACGCCGCTATGCGTCGAGTTGGCTGCCCGAGCCCAGACAGCCCACCAGCTTGGCACGCCGAAGGCAGGTCTCGAGGAGCGCACCGCACTGTCACGGCTGATGCTCATCCTGGGCCAGTACAAGGTCCAGATCTCGGCCAAGCCGGGCACGCGCGAGCACCTGACAGCCGAGCTCCGATCGCGAATGCGAGTCGTCGGCACAGCCCTATCGCTGTTGGCCGAGCGGCGAGTTGGGCTCGCACCCGCTCGCTGATTCATTACGGTTCGGCGACACGCGGCTAGTGCTGCGGCGGCTTCGGGATTCATAACCGACAATGGGACCCGGCGAGAGGAGACCAAGTGCGCGAGAAGCTGTCCCCGACCCAAATGGGGATCATCACCGGACTCGTAGCTGGCTTTGTCGTGGCGGTGGGCGCCTGGACCAGCGGCGCCTACCGGACAGGCAGCATCATCCCCGCGATTCTGGACGCGAGTTTCGCGTTCATGTTCGCCGCCGCGCTCTTCGGGGGGGTCGCTGCGTTCATCCAATGGCGCCGACTCGAGGCGGGAAAACAGCCTCCCGCCCCCTCTGGCTGGTACGACTCGCCCCGAGAAGACGGAACAGAGTGGTACTGGTCAGGAACGGAATGGACCGGCCAGTCGAGACCTGCTGCTAAGAGGACCCGGGTTCTGTAACCGACGATTTGCGCCTCAGAGCGCCTGGACGCTGCTTTCCACCGGCTGCGAGTCAGCCTGACGCGGTAAAGTCACCGTCCTGTCACCCTTGCGGCGCCTAGCTCTAGCGCTGGGATTGCCGGCAACTATCGCGTCTCGCCAGAATGTCGGGTTGTGCTCAGTGGCGGGCGTGTCCATCACGAAATCGGTTAGGCACTCCGCGAATCGCTCAGGCTCGTCGGCGTGCGGCAGATGCCCCGAGTCCTTGAATACCTTCAGCCGGGACCCTGGCAGCAGCTCGTTCGCCGCGAAAGCGTGCTTGACAGGTATGACGATGTCGCGCGCACCCCAGATGACCATCGACGGCATATGTTGTGCCAAGTACGCACGATCGATCATCGTGACCAGCTGTCCGCGCCAATCGACCGCCGCTCGGAGAACGTGCCGGAAGATCACTCGCGACCTCTTGTCCCCAAGGCTCTCGTAGACCTCAGCGAGCCCATGCATGTCAGCCGTGAGGGGCAACCCGCTGCGATGGAGCTTCACGAGTGTCGGAACGGTCAGCGACCGCAGCACTCTCGTCGTGACGGCCGCCAGTACCGCGCCTGAACCGGGGAGGGTCAGGCTGCGGATAACGGGATTGACGCTGCGCCCGAGCCCACCACTCGCTACCAGCACGACCCGATCGGTCAGCTGGGGGTACTGGTAGGCGAACTGCATCGCCACACCGCCCCCCAGGGAATGACCCACGATGGTCACACTGGGCACGTCGAGGACCGACAGCAGGTCGCGCACGCCGTTGGCGAAGCCACCGATGCTGTAGTCCGCGCGAGGCTTGTCGGACTCCCCGTGGCCCAACATGTCCGGCGCGATCACGGTGAAGTTCTTGGCGAGGCTAGGGATCACCGGGAGCCACGTCTTGTGATTCATCCCGATCCCGTGCAACAACAGCACGACCGGGCCCCTGCCGGTCATTACGTACGCTCGTTGGTGGCCGTGAATCGAGATCTTGCGAACGCGCATTGGACCTGATTCGGTCACGGACCACCTCCCGCTTGTGCCACGGCAGCAGACAATATTCGCCAAGTGAACCCCACAGATCAGACCCCCGGAAGTCTGAGCCATGTGGTGTTCGCCACATTTCATCTGCCGCATACCAAGATACCCATCTGGAATCCCGGCGCGGTCAAGAACTGCTTTTCGCTATTGTCGATCCCCACAGGACCGGTAGGAGGCCCCTTTGACCCGCAACTGGATCGTTGGCGCCGCGATCGCGGTGCTGTGCCTGTCCGCGGCGGCCCCCGGCGTGGCGGCCCCAGCAGCCCCCGCGGCCCCCGGCGCCGCCTCGCCGCCAAGCGTGACTCGGCCTCTGCCTTGGCCAGAGGCGCGGGCCAGGCCGATTCTGAAGATTTCGTCACGCGGACCCTGGGTGACAGCCGTGCAGAAGGCGTTGCGAGTGCGCCCAGTTGATGGGATCTTCGGGCCGATCACCGGAAGGGCAGTCAAGCGGTTCCGAGGATCGGTGGGACTGCGGCGCAAGGCCAAGGTGAACGCCCGGACCTGGCGCAAGCTCGGAGTCAGGGTTGTTCCGCCGCCACCGATTTCCGGCGACTACCCAACCTTGGTGTACGGCCACTCGTCCGCATGGGTAGCGTCCCTGCAAGAGGCGCTGGGCGTCACTCCTCAGTCAGGATGGTTTGGACCGCTGACTCTGACCGCTGTGAAGTCATTCCAGAAGGACGCGGGGCTACCCGCTTCCGGAGTCGTGGACCAGGCGACCTGGACCGCCCTCGGGGATCGAGTCACACCACCGACACCCGACTTGACCGCCAGCGAGCAAGCAAAGGCATCCCGCTCTTATCGGGCGTCCATCGGCGCCAAGGCGTTCCTGTCATCCTGGACGGCACGCCTGGTCATCAGCCGGGAATCCGGTGGGGACTGCGCCGCTGTCAGCAGCAACGGGACGTACCGCGGGAAGTGGCAGATGGACTCGGACTTCTGGTCGTACTACGGCGGATTGGCCATTGCCAAGCGACCTGATCTGGCGTCGTGCCACAACCAGGACCTCGTCGCGTACAAGGGCTGGGTCGACAGGTGGTGGCAACCCTGGCCCACGGCAATCCCGTGAGGTGACTGACTGACCGGCATACCCGAAACCGCCATCGGCGAAAGTCGGAGACAGCCATGGCCGCCGGTATGATGACGAAGCGCATTCCCGCGTAGCTCAATGGCAGAGCGTCCGGCTGTTAACCGGTAGGTTGCTGGTTCGAGTCCAGCCGCGGGAGCGAGGACCCGGGAACCCACGTGGTGCCGCTGCCGCGATTCAGGCTCCGGACACCCGAACCACGTAGCTCGGAAGCTTCTCGATGCCCTTGCGCGGAGTCGACTCGAATGCCTTGCGAACCAGCGGGTGCACGGCCCGCAGCTCGCGTCTGATCCTGTAGTGGATCGTGAACCTAACCCGAGTCGTCCCATCCCCTTGGTCGGCCAGCTGCCAGTCAGCGAGCATGGCGTCAACCAGTGGCAGGTTGATCGCGGTCATCGCATAGGAGAACCGGATTCCGGGCTCCCATGCCACCATGACTTCGCTGACCTTCAGAGCTCCGACGCGGACGTCGCGGCGTGAGCCGAGTCCGCCAATTCCAGCGAAGCGTCACGCAGCGCGAATGCCATGGCACAGCTTCTCAGATGCCACGATCGTCGGGACCGGGGGCGACCCGAGGGCCTCTCGCTCCGTGATCGGCCTAGGCCGTAAGGTGTATGCTCTACACATGAGCCGCACAAACATCGATATCGACGATGAACTCGTTGCCCGCGCGATGAAGAAATTCGGTCTGCCGACAAAGAAGTCAGCTGTCGAACTGGCCCTGCGGCGACTCGTCGGGCCGCTGCTCACGGGCTCGGCCCTGGCGTCGTTTCTGGACGACATCGCGGGCACTGGCTGGGACGAGGAGCCCAGCGTGTTCGACGATCACGTCGACGTCGTGTAGCCCGCATGCTCATCATCGACTCTTCGGTCTGGATCGAGGAGCTGCGTTCGGGGGGCGGGGAATTCCCGGCGTTCGGTGACCTAAAGGCCGCGAGCGCAGATCAGTTCGCCGTGACTGAGCCCATATTGATGGAAGTTCTCGCAGGGGCGCGGCGCTTCGAACTTGTGCGGTCCAGGCTCAATGCGCTGCCACTCCGCGGCGTTGAGGCCTCCAGCGACTACGACACGGCCGCGACCCTCTTCCGTGCTGCCAGGGCTTCAGGCAAGACGGTTCGCAGTCTCAACGACTGCCTCATCGCCGCTGTCGCCCTCAGACTGTGCGACACCGTGGTCCATCGCAATGCTGACTTCGAGGTGCTGGCCGCGATGACGGACCTGACCACGCTCGACCTGCGTTGAGAACCGCGCGCGCGCCCACTGGCCTGCATACGCTGAGCTCCGCGGCCGGTTGGCGGTCATTGTTGTTGATGACCGACCGCACGAACGTCCGCCCACCGCACGCGCCACAGCCCTTCTTAGTGATCTTGAAGCGAAATCGGCCAAATGTGGCCGGTTTCGCGTTCAGAAGTGGCCGGAAGCGCTACAAGATCACGCAGTCGCCGCCGGTGGGGCGGGTGGGGCTCGAACCCACGACCGGCGGATTATGATTCCGCTGCTCTGACCAAACTGAGCTACCGCCCCGCGTTGAGGATAGCCGCCTAACGAGACAACTGACCATGACAAGTGTAGACATGGCCTCTCCGACGATTGGGAGGACGACATGGGGCCAGAGTGGGTGACGGCGATAGACGCTTGGGCGCGTGAGTTGCGCGCGCTCGGACGCTCCCCCGCGACCGTCGTCACCCGGCGCCGTTGGGTGACGCTCCTGGCCGGCTCCCCCGGTATGCCCGAGCCTGCCGCCGTGACCCGAGAGCATTTGATCGACTGGATGGCGGGGCAGACATGGGCGCCGAACACGCGCCGGTCAGCGCGAGCGTCTGCGCGTGGGTTCTTCGCTTGGGCGCGGGAGCGGGGCATTCGCGGCGACGATCCCACCGCGGACATACCGGGAGTGCGTGTCCCGCCGCCGCTGCCGCATCCGGCGCCGGAGGCGCGGTTCCGTGCCGCCGTGGCAGCAGCGACGCCACGAGCCGAGCTGGCGTTGATGCTGGCCGGATTCGCGGGGCTACGACGCGCCGAGATCGCCCAGGCCCGCCGGGAGGATCTGGACGACTTCGGGCTGTGGGTGCGGGGCAAGGGCGGACGGGCGCGACTGGTGCCTGTGACGCCGTCTCTGCGCCAACGGGTCGAGTCCTCGCCTCCGGGGTGGCTGTTCCCGGCACGGTGGGGCGATGGGCACATGCATGTTGACGCCGTTGGCAAGATGGTGCGGCGCGTGTTGGGTTTGGGTCCGCATTCGCTGCGGCATCGCTTCGCCACGAGGGCCTACGCGGCCACGCACGACCTGCGGGCGGTGCAGACCCTGCTAGGGCATTCGAGCCCGGCGTCGACGGCGGCGTATGTGGCGGTGGCGGATGAGGCGTTGTGTGCGGCTGTCGCGGCGGCGGCTTAGCGCGCGTCCAATGCGCGCAGGAGGGATGATGTGGGTATGAGGATTGGATATGTGGCCGTTGGGGTGGTGTTGGTTTTGGTCGCTTCGCCAGCGTCGGCGGCGACGATACCGACTGTTGTCGAGCGCGCGCCGGGGCCGCGCGTGGTCGAATACCGCGATCCCCGCCCTTGCCGGGTGGGGAAGGTGTTGGTGAAGGTGCGGGCGCCGAAACGCTACCGGGGGCGGCTGGTGCGAAAGCCCGTGGTGCAGTCGCGTTGGTATTGGAATGGTCGACGGATAAAGTCGGAGCGCTTCAAGAAGCGCACCGTAAAGGTGTTCATCAAGGAATGCCCGTTGAAAGGATCGCGTGGTGAGACTGTGGAGTTCACGTTCCGTTGGGGTGGGCGGGGCTTGTCTTGGTCTCGCGTGACGCGGGTCGCTTCGACGTTCTGATCCCCAGACAGCGAGAAACGCCCCCGTTGACCGAAGTCAACGGGGGCGTTGGGCCGGGTCCCATCCCGGCGGGGCAACGATCAATCTAGTCTCAGCGGGCCTCCACGTGCCACGGCTCACCGCGCACCGTGAACACGATCCCGACACGGCGAGCCAAGCGGCGTACACGTTTCGGTCGCCAATCCGCGAGCGACGTGTACCGGCCTCGATCCACGACACCGCAATCAGCGGCGCGGCCAGTCTCATGCATGGAGGTGCCGGGGTAGGCGGCGATCGGCCAACCGTCGCGTTGATACCGGTCCCACACGACTTGTTGCTGCGCGCGGGTGCGCAGCCCGGACACGATCAGGATACAGCGATGCAGGCGCCGCGCCATCCTATTGAGGCGCCGCAGTAGGCGCTTGTCCGTGGGCCAGTGGGTGCCGCCGCCCAGGATCAGCCACGGATACGGTGAGCGGGTGCGGAACACATTACGGCCAGCGGACCGCACCCAATACGTTGCGGCCTCAGCTTCAGTCTTGGTGAACTTGCGTCGACCCAAGCCTGGCTTGGTGGACCATCCGCCACCGAGCTTGCGGTGCACGCGCGTGACCCTGCCTGTTTGCCGGTTCTCCGCGAGCACCGACCAGACCCGTGTCACGGCAGCCGCCGTTTGATCCAAGTCACGGTGTGCCCGACAGCGAGGATCGTCATGCACACGGCCTCGACGAGGAAGGCTTGGCGTCGCGTCATGGTCGCCTCCTGAGTTTCCCGACGAGGTGGAAGGGATCCACTTGGTGCGGGATGACGTTGAGTAGGTGCGCGGCCGTTGTCCCGATCGCTAGCAGTGTCGGGACAGCGGTGAGTGGCTTGGTGAGCGCGGCGTGGCAACCCGAGGACAAGGTGCGCGCCTGTGTGCGATTCCAGGCGATCACATAGCCCGCGAGCCCGAGCCAACCCAGTGCTGGCGGGAGGTTCACGGCGTGGCCTTGGCTATGGCTTCGCGGACGATCCGCCACGCCTCCCGCACCAAACGGTCAGGGTGGTAGGTGAGCGCGTCGAGCTTGGCGCGCAGCGCGATCACGACAGTGCCTTCCACGTCAACGGACCAACCACACCATCTACGACCAGGTGGTGCCTGTGTTGTGCTTGCCGGACTCGTTTCGCGGTGAGTGGCCCGAAGCGCCCATCAACACCGAGGTCGCGCGGCCCGGGATCATCCTTATTGAGGCGCCGTTGTAGCCGTTTCACGGCGCGACCCTTATCGCCCTCGCGCAGGACCCGACGCCGCTTACGGCGTTTGATCCGCCAAGGTGACGTGTCATCGTAGGGGCCGGTGGACCAGCCGTCGGGACCCACACCGACACTCACATGCACATGGCTAGTGTGGGGATTCGAGCCGGTGTAGGGACGCCAGCCCTGATCGGCGTACTTCACGCTGAAAATCCGGCGATTCGTTATGCAATATTTAAGCGCGGGATGTTTCGACTTCTTCACGCGGCGCGCAATCCGCTTGATCTTCACGCCACCGAAGTCCATGATGTCGATCGCGGTCACCACACCCAAACCGGTCGGATTATGGTCGCTGGCTGTCGCTCGATGTGCCGCATCGCCAATGGTCCAGATCGTCGCATTCGGCCAGATCGCGCGCACCTCGGCGCTCAACGCTTCCAAGGATTCCGCCAGCCGCCAACTCATACTGCCTCCAGCCATTTCCACGACTCACGGCGACGGATGTAGCTCACCATCCGAGTCGAGACGCCATAGCCCGCATTTGTGGCAGATCCCGTCCATACGCGGCAGCCAGACGACGGATTCGCGCTCGAACGCTGGCGTAGTCGCTCGCCCAATGGTGGTAGCAGCTTCAGCGGCTTGACTTCACCATGTCTTCGCCATTGGGAGTAATGGCTCTCGCAGTAGCCTCGCGCCGAATATGGCCTATCGCAGTCGGGAAATGAACATCCTTCCTCCCTCACTGGCCAACCCATCACTCGCCGCCCTCATCGGGCGACTCCCGGTCGGTTGGTTTCACCTCTGGGGTGAAACCCCCACCAGTGGTAGTGACCGGCACGATCCGGCTAGGAATATCGGGGGGGGTGATCTCCTCGACACCCAGGCTCGGACCCGGCGCACCGACCTCCCAGGATGCCACGCTGGTCAGCACGGACAGGATCGCGGCCACCGCCGAGATTGACCCCACATCCACCCAGTCCACGTCTTGCAGGCGGAGCACGGCGGCGGTGCCGATGGTGGCGACAGCGGTTTGCGCGGCGGTCTTCACCGCGCGTTCGATCACAGCTCGGGCCTCAACCGGAATGCTCATGTGGTGCCTCCTTGAATCCTCGGATCGGTCGGAATCCTTGCTGCGTCATCACCGCGACGATGCCGATCTGGCGCTCTTCGATGGCGGTCATGCGCTCTTCGATGGGGGTGAGTTCTAGCCGCAGGACGTGGCGGAATCCGGCGAGGATCGCGCCGGCGAGCGCGAGCACCGCCAGTAATGCCCCGGCGACGGCGCCCCATTCGATGAGCGTGATCATGGCTACGTCTTAGCTTCAGCTTTCGCGACCTTCTCGGCCACGGCGGCTAGCTCAGCGGTCTCATGCTCCGTTTCGGCACCAGTGAGCAACGCCTCCAGCGCGGTGAGCTTGTCGCCGATCGCGGCGAGGGTTTCCGCGCTCTCCCCCGCCTTCTCGGCGAGGCGCCGCTTCAGCTCCCAATCGAACGCTTCCAATATCCACGGGTCGATGTACACCTGTTTGATGCGCGCGGCCTGTTGCTGCTTGGTGAGGCGAGCGTCGAAGTCGATAGCCATTACTTGTCCCTTCCTAGGCGGCGATCAAGCCGATGGTGCGCATCCTGGATAGGAGCGCGTTGAGTTGCGTGATCACGTCGGCGGCGTCGGTAGCGTCAGCGACGGCGGTGGGTTGTACCGCTGGGGTGAGCCCCCAAAACGCGAGTTTCTGTGTCGCGCCGGTGCCAAGTTTCGTGCCTGTGGTGGTGCCGAGAACGATGTCCTTCGCGTTGGTGATACTCACGCCGTTGTTGGCGATGATCTGTTGCGCGAATGTAGCCGCCGTGGTGGAGATGTTGAGTTGTTCGACCCATGTGATCGCGGCGTCCTCCGCGCCAGACACAGCCGTGTTCACGATTAAACCCGTGCCCGCGAGGTTCAACCGCCCCGCTGTTCCGGCGGCCTTGTACCGCCAGTTCAGGCCCGCGCCAGGGTCGCCGTAGTAGGCGTTCTGTTGGATAAGCAGGTTCGTGGTGCGGTAGTTGAAGATGCTTGAGCTGTACATTTCCAGCGCGTGCGAACCCGAGCTGGTGTCCCAGTTCTCGATGTCTGAGGCCGCGGCGCCGAACCCAACGCCACCAGCTTTAAGGGTAAGTTGCTTCGTCAGTGTCGCCGCAGCATCGGCGCTCCCAGCCGGAGCGAACAAGAAGTGAATGTTGTCGTTTCCTACGGACAGGTACGACGCAGCAGCGGCTCGCTTGTACTTCCACGCCGCCCCATCGTAATACAGGTTCTCCAACAGGATCATGGATTGTGACTGATAGTTGTAGAGCGCCCCCGAATATCCCTCCAGCACGCACGATCCTGATGTGGTTTGCCACGCCTCAACATCCAGCGAGCCGAAACTGTTGAGCGGCCCGCCGAACTGGCCTGACCCGGCGGCGGTGACCTTCGCGAGCACCGTGTCCGCGCTGTTCTGCCATTCGGCCAGGTTCGCGGTTTGCGCCGTATAGCCCTTCGACGTAAACGGCACCGCTGTCGCGTCCGTGACAGCGCACAGGATCGCGTTAGCGTCGCTGACACTGATCCCCGACCCTTGCGCGGTTTGACCACCCGTCCCATTCGACCGCAGCAGCACATTGTCCGTCGCACCGAGCGCACCCAGCAGGATCGCCGACGTGTCAGTGATGCCATGGACGGTTGTGGTGGCGGCCTCGTGCTCGACGAAGCCCCCGGGCTCGGGGCCGGTCTCACCCTGGATGCCCTGATCACCCTGGATGCCCT
>JAUYJT010000042.1 GCA_030700225.1 Candidatus Nanopelagicales bacterium
CGAAGGATCCCCGGGGCTCGAAGGAACGCCGCCGACGCTTCTACATATGGTGCGCACCGAAACGCTCGTGCACACGGCTGCGCGGGTATCCGGTGCTCGGACGCCATGAGCACCACTTCTTGGAGGGGCTGGCGACTGCCAGTGGCCGCGGACCACAGGCCCGGGCACAGCCGCCGAGCGCACCTCCAGGCGCCGCGCCGAGGCCCCAGCTCGCGGTCGACCCCTCGACCTTGGTGAGCAGCCGGACCGGCGCCGTTGCCGATTCAGTCCGCGGAGCTTTCTCTCTCCTCGGCCCGATCGGTGAAGAGGGTGCTACCGCGGACGTCCTCGGCGGTCAGCAAGATCAGGTCCTGCTTCCCCAGCGGACGGTCGAGCCCGACAAGTCGCCGCGCTTGACGGAGCCGGCACCGCTCGATCGCGTTGCGGACGCTGCGTGCGTTGGAGAAGTTCGGTCGAGCTCGCCGAAGGGTGAGGTACTCCGAGAAGACCTCGCGTGCCTCCTCGTCGAATCGGAAGTTCTCCCCCGCGACCATCAGTTCAGCGATCTGCATCAACTCGTCGTGGTTGTAGTCCTCGAACTCGATGTGGTGGGGGACACGGGAGCTGAGGCCGGGGTTCGCCGAGAAGAACGTCGCCATCCGGTCGGGATAGCCGGCGAAGATGACCACGAGGTTCCCACGGTCGTTCTCCATCTCGGTGAGCAAGATTTCGATGACTTCCTGTCCGTA
Organism: Candidatus Nanopelagicales bacterium; assembly: GCA_030700225.1. Classification (NCBI taxonomy): domain Bacteria; kingdom Bacillati; phylum Actinomycetota; class Actinomycetes; order Candidatus Nanopelagicales; species Candidatus Nanopelagicales bacterium. The sequence continues at coordinate 729 of JAUYJT010000042.1, forward strand.
GTCCCGTTCGTTTTCCGGACGGAAGAGGTAGTAGGCTTCGTCGATGAAGAGGATCCCCCCTGCTGCCTTGGCGATCGCCTCTTTTGTCTTCGGCGCGGTGTGACCGATAAATTGGCCGACGAGATCGTCGCGGGTGACAACGTGCACCCGCGGCGCACGGATGTAGCCGAGCGCGTGCAGAATCGCCGCCATCCGCATGGCCACGGTGGTCTTGCCGGTTCCCGGCCCACCGGTGAAGCTCATATGCAGGGTGGGCTTCGACGACGATAGGCCGAACTGGCCGCGCGCCCGGTCGACCTGGAGCAGTGAGGCGATCTCCCGAACCCTGCGCTTGACCGATGCCAGCCCGACCAGCTCCGCGTCGAGGGCAGCCAGGGTCTCCTCGACCCTGGCTGCAGCCTCGTCCGCGGCAAGATCCAGCTGGGCGTCGTCTGCGAGGATCACGGCCTCGGCCGTCTGCTCATCGGGGGTGGCGGCCGGTCCGCCACCAGTAACGGCCGTTGGTGGATATCCGAACCCCTGGGATGCCATGACTTCACTCTCCCGCGTAGCGCGTTCCGGTAGGCCGGTCGGTGGCGTAAGACTTCACTGAATAATGCTGGACTCGGTCGTGGGCGTCCTGGCGCACGAGCAGCAGGCCCGGCTCGTTCGTGGGGGTCTGGACTAGGAACGACATGGCGGTCGTCTGCTTGCCGAGCCTGGCGTCGTAGGCGAGCACGCGGATGTAGTGCTCCGGCTTGGCGGTCCGGCACTCGTTGATCTGCGTGAGGACGCCGTCGGGCTCGATCAGGTCGAACATCGGCAGGCCCCACATCTCCCAGTAAATGTTGCGGGGGTGGGGGTCGTCGGTGTACTCGATAGACACGGGCCACTCGTGGTCGAGCGCGTACTTCACCTGGGCCGCGATCTCCTCGTCGGTGAGATCTGGCAGGTAGGAGAAGGTACCGTAGTGGATCTTGCTCATGGTGTGCTCCTCTCGATGAGTTGTGGTCAGGACGGGGTCGCGGTCGGGACGAAGTCGGGGGCGTCGGTGCTGGTGTAGTCGAAGGTGACCTCACCCCAGGTGGTGAGAGCGGCCTCCAGCGGCTGGCAGGTCTTGGCCGCCTTGCGGAGCAAGTCGGGGCCTTCTCGCAGAAGGTCCCTGCCCTCATTGCGGGCCTTGACCATTGCTTCGAGCGCGACCCGGTTGGCCTCGGCGCCCGCGGCGATGCCGTAGGGGTGTCCGATTGTGCCGCCGCCGAACTGCAGGATGACGTCGTCCTGGAAGAGGTCGAGCAGTTGGTGCATCTGCCCGGCGTGGATGCCTCCCGAGGCGACGGGCATGACGCCCGGTATCGATGCCCACTCCTGGTCGAAGAAGATGCCGTTCTGCAAGTTGGTCGGGACCTTGTCCTCGCGCAGCGTGTCGTAGAAGCCACGCGTGGTGGCCGGATCCCCCTCTAGCTTGCCGACGACCGTGCCGGCGTGCACGTGGTCGACACCCATCAGTCGACACCACTGCGAGATCACTCGGAAGCTCACACCATGCGTCTTCTGACGGGTGTAGGTCGAGTGTCCGGCCCGATGCAGGTGAAGCAGCAGCCCGTTCTGACGGCACCAGTTCGCCATCGACTGGATCGCGGTGTAGCCGATCGTCAGGTCGATCATCACAATGATGCTGCCGATCTCCTTGGCGAACTCCGCCCGGCGATACATCTCCTCCATCGTGCCCGCGGTGATGTTGAAGTAGTGACCCTTCAGCTCACCAGTCTCGGCCATCGCCTTGTTGAGGCCCTCCATGCCAAAGAGGAACCGGTCGCGCCACCGCATGAACGGCTGGGAGTTGATGTTCTCGTCGTCCTTGGTGAAGTCGAGGCCACCCTTGCAGGCCTCGTAGACGACACGGCCGTAGTTCCGGGCCGACAGGCCGAGCTTGGGCTTGATTGTGGCGCCGAGCAGCGGGCGTCCGTACTTGTTGAGGAACTCCCGCTCCATGACGATGCCGTGCGCAGGCCCTTGGAAGGTCTTCTTGTAAGCGACCGGGATCCGCATGTCCTCCAGCCGCAGTGCCTTCAGGGGTTTGAACCCGAACACGTTGCCGATGATCGAGGAGGTAAGGTTGGCGATCGAGCCCTCCTCGAAAAGGTCGATGTCGTAGGCGATGTAGGCGAAGTACTCGCCCGGACGACCCGGGACGTCCTCGACCTTGTAGGCCTTGGCCTGGTAGTGCGAGTTGGCGGTCAGCCGGTCTGTCCAGACCACGGTCCAGGTCGCGGTCGAGGACTCTCCCGCCACCGCCGCGGCGGCCTCGACCTTGTCCACGCCGTCCTGTGGCGTCATCCGGAAGACCGCGAGGATGTCGGTTTCCTTCGGCTCGTAGTCGGGGTTCCAATAGCCCATGCCTGCATAGCTCTGGACGCCTGGGTCCCAGCGTTCCTTGATCTCCGTGCTCGTTTCGATGGTTGTCATCGCAGTTTCCTTTCCGGTTGCCTGCGGGAGACCAGTCTGTGGGCGCAACTGGTCAACTACAATTGACTCTTCACTGCCAAGAGTTAAGAGATAGATTAGCTATGACCAGAGCCACGGACCTCCCGGCAGCTGCCACCTGGGCTCGTCTGCAAACGTTCATTGCGGTGTACGACGGCGGTAGTGTCCGGGTGGCCGCCGAATCCCTCCACGTGACGCCGCCTGCCGTGTCGGCCGCCATCACCGCGCTGGAATCGGTGCTCGGCGTACCCCTCTTCACCAAGGCTGGTCGCGGCATCGTGCCCACCGACGCCGGAGTCATCTTCGCCTCCTATGTCCGCAAGCTGCTGGGTCTGCTGGCCGAGGCGGCCGGAGCCGTGCACGAGGCGGACCGCGGCCGCGTGCGGATCGGAGCCGTCGCGACGGCGAGCGAATACGTCCTGCCTGCCCTGGTCGCGTCCTTCGCCCGGGAGCACCCCCAGGTCGCGCTGTCGCTGTCGGTGCTGCCACGAGACGAGCTCTTCGCGCTGGCCGCCGATCACCACGTAGACGTGGTGCTGGCCGGCCGGCCCCCGCGCGGCGCGGGCCTGATCACCCGCGCCCGCCGCCCCAACAGGCTGCTGCTGGTCGGACGCCCCGGCCTCGACGGTGACCCGTTGAGCACGCCGTGGTTGCTCACCGCCGTCGGCTCAGGCACGCGGGACACCGCGCTGTCGCTCCTCAACCGGCTCCAGGCCAGGCCTCCCCTCCTCACCCTAGGCACGTCCGGGGCCGCCGTGGCCGCTGCGCGGCAGGGGCTTGGCGTGACCCTCGTGCACGAAGAGGCCGTGCGCGGCCAGGTCTCAAGCGGGGAGCTCACCACCTATCCTCTGGCCGGCACCCCCCTTGACCGCCCCTGGCACCTGTGCACCAGCGCCGAGCCGAATTCGGCGACGCGGTTGTTCGTGCGGCATGTCAGCAACGAGGAGGCCGTGGGGGAAGCGAGGTTTCACACCAGGGATCGCCCGAAGGGGTGAATCGCCGTCGCCGCGCCCTGCGCATGCTGCGGGCATGAGCATCCTCCACAGCACAGCCCGCGAACTGACCCACGGTGGCCGCGGCATCCTCGCCGCCGACGAGTCCATCAAGACGATGTCTGCCCGCCTCGAGGGGCGAGGCATCACGGCCAGTGAGGCCGCGCGCCGGGACTACCGCGAGCTCCTGCTCACCGCTCCCGGACTCTCGACGGCGGTCAGTGGCATCATCCTTGCCGACGAGACGTTTGGTCAGGAGCTCAGCGATGGGCGCCCGTTCCCGGTCGCGGCCCGCGAACTGGGAGTCCTGCCCGGCATCAAGGTCGACACCGGCACCACCCCGTTGCCCGGTGGTGGCGGCGCCCTCATCACGGAAGGGCTCGACGGACTCGGCGCTCGCCTGTCGTCATACGCCGAACGTGGAGCCGCATTCGCCAAATGGCGAGCCGTCATCGAAATCACCACGACCACCGAGCACACGGCTCGAGCCAACGCGCACGCGCTGGCTCGCTATGCGGCCCTGTGCCAGGAGCACGGCATCGTTCCGATCGTCGAACCGGAGGTGCTCTGCGCCGGCGACCACGACATCGTGGCATGCGCCGACACAACCCGCCTGGCGCTCGCTGTCGTCTTCAGCGAGCTCGATGACGCAAGCGTCGACCTGAAGGGCATCGTGCTCAAGCCGAACTTCGTCACGCCTGGCCTGGATGCGGCGAAGGTCAGCGCGGCTGTCGTTGCCGCCGCAACCTTCGAGATCCTTCGCGAGACGGTGCCATCGGCCGTCCCCGGGATCGCATTCCTGTCCGGGGGGCACCCGACGGAGGACGTGTGCGCTTTCCTCAAGGAGCTCAGCGCGATTCCGAACCGACCCTGGGACGTGACGTTCTCGTTCGGGCGGGCCCTGGTGAGTGCGGCACTGAACAGATGGGGTGGAGACCCGGCCAACGTCGACGCTGCGCAGGAGCGACTTCTCGACAACTGTCGTCGGGCCGCCGATGCCACCGCCTGAGTCGGACACACAACGACGGACCAGAAGCCTGTTTCTACGACAGGGGTAGCTCGACCAACACGGTGGTCCCGCGACCGGGCGCCGACTCGATTCGCAACGAGGCCCCGATCACCGCACACCGCTCCGCGACCGAGCTCAGGCCGAAGTGCTGGTCCCCGTCCAAATTCCCCACTCGGGAGGCACGCGCGTCCGCCACGTCGAAGCCCAGGCCGTTGTCGGTACATCCTAGAATCATTGAGTCGCTCACGCGTCGTAGCGAAAGAGTGATCTTCTCAGCTACGGCGTGCTTGATCGCGTTGGCGAGCGTCTCCTGGGCAACCCGGTAGAGCGACGCAGCCGCGTGGTCCGGGATCGTGGCTAGGTCCGCCTCGGGGTCCACGACGAGCCGGATGTCCGGCCCGTCGTCTCGTTGCGCTGTCTGCACGAGCGATTCGATCGCCGCGACCAGCCCGAGGTCGTCCAGGACTAGGCTGTGCAGTCCGGCGATCGCCGCGCGGGTCTGGTTGTAGGCCAGGTCCGCGAGCGCCCGGGCATTGGAGAGCTCGTCTCGCGCGCGGTACAGTTCCCTGACCCAAGCAGCCAGATCGGGCTCGTCGCTGCAGGCGAGCTCGGAGACGGTGAGGTCCGCAGCTGAGAGGTGGAACGACATCGATGCCAACGCCGTGGTGACCCCGTCGTGCAGGTCGAACGCCAGTCGGCGGCGCTCTGCCTCCTGGGCATGGACTGCCTGCTGGATCAGCCGGTCGCGCTCGGTGCGGTGCCGGCTGACAGCCCGGAAGAGCTGTTGCGCGTGAACGCGCAGACCGATCATGGCAACCACGGACTCCGCGGCCACCAGATCCGGCTCACCGAACGGGCGGCGCGAGTTTCGGTGCACGGCAAGCACGCCGATCACCCGACCGTCGACCCCCGGGAGCGGCAAGCACATCCGCGCCACCGTCTTGTCGGGCGTGAGCCCGAGCAACTGCCGATGGAGCGCGTTGCGCGGAGAGTCCGCCTCCAGTAGCACCGGCTGCTGCGTGCGAGCCACCCGGCCGGTGACGCCAAAACCGACCTGCAACACCAGGGATGCGGCGGAGGGATGCGGGGGGAACATATCGGCGATGGTGAGATTCTGGTCGTCGATCTCGTATAGGAGCGCGCCGTCCGCATCCAACAGCTCCGCGAGCTGTCGGGCGTCGGGCACACCGTCGCCGGCGGGCCTCACCGGAACAGGCCCTCCCGGAGCGCCACCGCGGTCGCACCGCTGCGGTCGGAGACCCCGAGCTTTCGGTAGAGGCCGCGAATGTGGCTCTTCACGGTGTCCTCGCTCACCACCAGCTTGTTGGCCACGCCCTTGTTCGAATGACCTGAGACGATAAGCTCGAGAACCTCGGACTCGCGGTGGGTGAGCCCGAGATGCGCCCCCGACCAGAACTCCCCGGCACTCAGCCTGGCGGCAGAGAACGCCACCCGACCCGCCAACGCGCGATCCACGACCGTCTCCCCCTCACGGACCAACAGTAGATCTGTTACAAGGTCCTGTCCGTCAATGCGCTTGAGGATGTATCCCGAGGCGCCGACCCGGAGCGCCTGGTAAAGGTAGTGGTCGTCGTCGTACGCCGTCAGCAGGACGACCTTGGTGCTGGGGTACTGGGTAGTGACCTGCCGGCACAGGTCGAGGCCGCTGTCCTGGCCGATGCGCACGTCGCACAAGAGCACGTCGGGGCTTAGATCCGCGACAAGCGCGACGGCAGCCGTTGCGTTGGTCGACTGGCCCAGAATCTGCACATCGCCCGCGAAGTGGCCGAAGATTGCGCACAGACCTTGCAGCACCATCTCGTGGTCGTCGACGAGGACGAGGCGCAGGGGGCTCGGGGCGATCTCCGGCATGGCACAAGGTTAGTCATCGTAGCGGGTCCACGGGGATGTCCGTCGAGCATTTCACCCGCACCTCCACCCAGGTGGGTGAGTTCCCTACACCGCCGCGCGCGGTCGAATGGAAGCACCAGACCAGAAGGGAAGCGATCCCGATGGCCCAGCCCGCCGCGAACGACACCCGAACCCATAGTCCGCTCATCGTGCCTTCCGTGCTGCCCGCTGACTTTGCCCGCATCGGTGACGAGGTCCGCGCGCTCTGCGAGTCCGGCGTCGACCGCATCCAGTGGGACGTGATGGACGGCGTGTTCGTCCCCAACCTCACCTTCGGTCCCGACCTGATCGCGGCAGCGCGCCCGCACAGCTCGGTCGGCTTCGAGGCGCACCTCATGGTCGTCAATCCCGACGAGTTGCTGGGGAAGTATGTCGACGCGGGCTGTGACCTCGTCATCGTGCACTCCGAGGCGTGCACCCACCTGCACCGCACGCTTCACCGCATTCGTGAACTCGGCGCCCGCAGCGGGGTCGCGTTGAACCCGCACACTCCGGCCGAAGTTTTCCAGCATGTCATGGAGGAGACCGACCTGGTCCTTGCGATGACGGTCAACCCGGGCTTCGGGGGCCAAGCTTACATCTCTGCGGTCGAGCCCAAGGTCGCAAGCCTGCGCCGGATGATCGATGAGTCCGGCCTCGACATCGAGCTTGAGGTTGACGGCGGCATCACCGACTCGACCGTTCGCGGGGCGGCGGCCGCCGGCGCAGACGTCTTCATCTCAGGCTCGTGGATGTACGCCTACCCCGACGGCAAGACAGCCGCCGTCAGCCGGCTCCGAGAGATCGCCGCCGCCAACATGACCAGTCCCCTAACCACGACATTCCGAGGTGCCCCATGACCGACGTCCTGCAGTCCGAGCCCACGACGGTCTCGACCGACCAGCTGGCCATTGATACCCTCCGCTTCCTGGCCGCCGACATGGTCCAGGCCGCCAACTCGGGGCATCCCGGCATGCCCATGGGTGCTGCGCCGATGGCATGGACGCTGTGGAGTCGGCACCTGCGCCACGACCCCGCCGACCCGACCTGGGCCGACCGTGACCGCTTCGTGCTGTCGGCCGGCCACGGCTCGGCGCTGCTCTACGGCCTCCTGCACATCTTCGGCTACGACCTGCCGACCGAGGAGCTGCGGACTTTCCGCCAGCTCGGCTCGCGCACACCGGGACACCCGGAGTTCGGGCACACCGCCGGCGTCGAGTGCACCACCGGACCGCTCGGCCAGGGGCTGGCCATGGCCGTGGGCCTGGCTCTCGCCGAGCGGATGACCCACACCCGGTACCCCGAGGTGACGGACCACCGCACCTACGCGATCGTCGGCGACGGCTGCCTGATGGAGGGCATCAGCCACGAGTCGGCGTCTCTCGCCGGCCATCTCGGGCTGGGGCGACTCATCGTGCTCTGGGACGACAACGCCATCACCATCGACGGGGGAGTCGAGCGCTCCACCGGTGATGACCAGCTCGCCCGCTTCGCGGCCTACGGCTGGCACACCGAAGCCGCGGTCGACGGCACCGACCTGGCCGCGATCGACGCGGCGATCACCCGCGCCAAGGCCGACCCGCGACCCAGTTTCATCGCCGTCCGCACCATCATCGGCCACGGCGCACCAGGGATCGAAGGTACGGCGAAGGCGCACGGCTCCCCGCTCGGCGAGAACGTCCTGGCCGAGACGAAGCGGCTCGCGGGCTGGGGCTACGCCCCGTTCGAGGTGCCGGCCGAGGTGCAGCAAACCTGCGCCGCCGTGGCCGCCGGAGGAGCCAACGCGCACGGAGCGTGGGATGCCGCGTTCGCCGCACTGGAGGAGGACGACCCTGACCTGGCCGCGCAGTTCCGCCGTACGCGCGACCTGGTGCTGCCTCCTGGTGTCGCCGAGGCACTCGTCGTGACCGTCGGCGAGAAGCCCCGGGCCACCCGGCAGTCCTCGCAGGCCTGTCTGGATGCCCTGCGCGAGGTCATGCCGGAGCTCGTGGGCGGTTCCGCCGATCTGTCCGGCTCGACCGGCACGGCGTTCGGCGAGCTGGTCACCCGTGACGATTACGCGGGGCGCGCGATCGCGTTCGGTATCCGTGAGTTCGGGATGGCCGCGATCATGAACGGGATCAGCCTGCACGGCGGGTTCCGGGTCTTCGGCAGCACCTTCCTCGTCTTCGCGGACTACCTGCGTCCGGCCCTGCGCCTGGCCGCGCTGATGCATCAGCCCGTGATCCACGTGCTCACCCACGACTCGATCGCTGTCGGCGAGGACGGGCCCACGCACCAGCCCGTCGAGCACGTGGAGTCACTGCGGATCATTCCCGGCCTGCAGGTCTTGCGCCCTGCCGACGACGCGGAGACCGCGGCGGCCTGGCGGCTGGCGCTGGAGCGCACCGACGGCCCGACCGCGCTGATCCTCTCCCGTCAGGGCCTGCCGCAGCTCGATCCGTCCAGCTTCGAGGGGGACGGCCAGCCCGATGTCCAGATCGTGGCCACCGGGTCGGAGGTGTCCCTGGCCGTGGCGGTCGCCGAGCGCCTGCGCGAGGAGGGGTACGGCGCCCGCGTCGTCTCGGTCCTGGACCGAACCCACTACGCGCCCGACCCCGGGGTCACGACGGTGAGCCTCGAGGCCGGCGCAACCGCCGGCTGGGCCGGCCTGGTCGACCTCGCCATCGGCCTCGACGGATTCGGCGACAGCGGTCCCGGCGATGAGGTGATGGCTCACCATGGCTTCACCGTCGACACAGTCGCGGAGCGGATCCGCGCGCACCTCGCTGCGCGATGAGTGACCTGTCGGCGGTCATCTTCGATGTTGACGGCACCCTCGTCGACAGCGAGCGTGACGGCCACCGGGTGGCGTTCAACGCGGCGTTCGAGGAGGCGGGGTTGCCCGACCGGTGGGACATCACGACCTATGGCGACCTGCTCCGCATCCCCGGCGGCGTCCAGAGGATGGTGCACTGGTTCGAGCACACCGGCCGACCCTCCGGTGAGGCGCGCGAGCTGGCCGCCGCATTGCACAAGCGCAAGACCGCAATCATGCGCGACCTCGTCGAGGAGGGGCGCATCCAGGCCCGGCCGGGCATCCCTCGACTCATCGACGAGCTCGCGATCCACGGGGTGCCGATGCACGTCGCCACCACCGGCACCCGTGCCTGGGTGGAGCCCTTGCTCGACCGCATCTTCGGCGACCGCTTCCGACTCATCGTGACCGGGACCGAGGTGCCAGACCTCAAGCCCAGCCCCGCCGTCTACCTTGAGGTGCTGCGCCAGCACGGCACCGCACCGGAGGGGGTCGTGGCGGTCGAGGACTCGGCGAACGGCGTACGCGCGGCCGTGGCCGCAGGCCTGGTCTGCGTGGCCACCTACAACACCTACACCCGTGACGACGACCTGTCCGCAGCGACGCTGGTGGCCACTGACGCCGGGGACCCCGCGTTCACGGCCTGGTTCCGGGACCGGCTTCGAGCGACGGCCCGCCCGGCCTGATCGCTTGCACACTCAGGACCATGCAGATCGACAATGCCGTCGCCGAGGCCGTCGCCGAGCTCGTCAGCCAGCTCCCCGACGGGGTGGTGGTGACGGGCGCCGACGAGATGGACAAGTACCGCGAGGACTTCGCGCGGGACGGGTCGGCCGGGATGCCGATCGCCGTCGTACGCGCCGGCAACGCCAGCCACGTGCAACAGGCAGTGCGCTGGGCGGCCGCGCACCGGGTGCCCGTGGTCCCGCGTGGCGCCGGCACAGGCCTATCGGGCGGGTCCTCGGCCGTCGACGGCGGGATCACGATCTCGTTGGACCGGATGCGACACATCGAAATCGACCCCGCCTGCCAGGTCGCGATCGTAGACCCGGGGGCGCTGAATGCGGACGTCAAGCGAGCAGCTGCCGAGCACGGCCTGTGGTACCCGCCCGATCCCTCGTCGTATGAGATCTGCTCGATCGGTGGCAACCTCGCCACCAACGCCGGCGGCCTGTGCTGCGTGAAGTACGGCGTGACGACCGACTACGTCCTCGGCATGGACGTCGTCCTGGCCGACGGCACGCTCGTCACGCTGGGCGGCAAGCAGATCAAGGACGTCGCCGGGCTGTCGCTGCTGAAGCTGTTCGTCGGCAGCGAGGGCACCCTCGGCGTGATCACCCGGGCGACTCTGCGGTTGATCCCTGCCCAGACCGCAGGCGCGGCTCTGGTCAGTGCTTTCCCGACCATGGCCGCCGCAGCGCGGGCCGTGGTGGCGATCCGCAGCCGCGTGCGTTGCTCGATGCTGGAGCTGATGGACAACACCACCATCAACGCCGTCGAGGACTGGCGCTCCCACGGACTCGACCGTTCGACCGGCGCACTGCTGATCGCGCAGTCGGATGCGTCCGGCCCGTCGTGCAAGACCGAGATTGACCTGATCCGCGAGCACTGCGAGCAGGAAGGCGCGACGGACGTCTTCACGACTACCAACGCCGACGAGGCCCAGATGTTCGTCGCAGCCCGCCGCAACGCGTTCCTCGCTCTCGAGCAGCGCGGGAGCGTGCTGTTTGAGGACGTCGGCGTCCCGGTGCCGCTGCTGCCCGACCTCGTCGACGGAGTGGGCGGCATCGCGAAGCGCTGCGCCGTGGAGATCGCCGTCGTGGCCCATGCCGGCGACGGAAACACCCACCCGATCATCGTGTACGACGCCGCGGATCCCGGTGCCGCGGTCCGGGCGCGTCAGGCGTTCGACGAGGTGATGACGATCGCGATCGCGCTCGGCGGGACCATCACCGGGGAGCACGGAGTGGGACGCGCGAAGAAGGCCGCACTGCCCGACCAGCTCGGTGCCGACGTGATGACACTGACGAAACGCATCAAGGATGCTCTCGACCCCGACGGCATCCTAAACCCCGGCGCAGTCCTGTAGTGCCAACGAGGAGAGAGATGACACCCATCGTCAGACGCCACCTGTTCGGTCCCGGCCCGACCAACCCCTACCCGGAGGCGACGGAGGGTCTGGCCCGGCCGTTGCTCGGTCACCTCGATCCGGCCTTCATCGCGATCATGGACGAGACCTGTGATCGCCTCCGGGAGGCGTGGGGCACCGCCAACGTACGCACGCTTCCGCTCTCGGCAACAGGGTCGGCGGGCATGGAGGCGGCCTTCGTCAACACCGTACGGCCCGACGACGTCGTGGTCGTCGCGGTCAACGGCCTGTTCGGGCAGCGGATGTGCGAAGTGGCGAGGCGATGCGGCGCCCACGTGGTCCCTGTTGAGCACACGTGGGGCACCCCCGTCGATCCCGAGCGAGTGCTGGCCGCCCACCCTTCGCCCACACTCGTGGCCGCCGTGCACGCCGAGACGTCGACGGGGGTCCAATCCGACATCGCGGCGCTGGGTGAAGCCGTGCACGCGGCCGGGGACGCACTCCTGGTCGTCGACGCGGTGACCTCCATCGGCGGCCTCAAGCTACGGGCCGACGACTGGGGCATTGACGTGGGCTACGCCGGCACTCAGAAGTGCCTGGGCGTCGCACCGGGACTTGCTCCGTTCACCATCAACGATCGCGCGTTCGCGCGTCGCGTCGAACGCCCGCAGTCCTGGTACCTCGACCTCGGTCTCATCGGCGGCTACGCCGGCGAGGCGGTGTCGAAAGGAGGTGGCCGCACGTACCACCACACGGCGCCCGTCGCGATGGTCACGTCGCTCCACGCCGGCCTCGGCAGGATCCTCCACGAGGGATTGCCGAACGTGTGGGCCAGGCATGCGGCGGCGGGCCAGGCTCTTCAGGACGGGCTCGAGGCCATGGGCCTCGAGTTGTTCGCAGAAAAGGGTTCACGGCTGCCCGACCTCACCGCGGTCAAAGTGCCGGCCGATGTCGACTCGGCCGCGGTCCGGCGCACCCTGCTGAACCGCTACGACATAGAGATCGGCGCCGGGGTCGGCGAGTTCGCCAGCTCGGTGTGGCGCATCGGTCTGATGGGTCCCAACGCGCGAGCGGACGCGGTCACCATGGTGCTCGGCGCCCTGGCGGAAGTGCTGGGACGCTAGTTAGCGTCGGTCGGCCTGGTCGGGTTCCGCCCGCTGCCCAAGCCGTTCAAGGCTGTTGAATGGCCACGGGATCCTCCTAGCGCGGGGACGATGGCGTTGATGGGCTCAGCGGGCCTTGTCGCGGTGCTCGAGCAGCCGCCACAGCATCGGCGTGAAGATCAGCTGCATGGCCAGGTCCATCTTCCCGCCGGGGCACACGATGGTGTTCGGCCGCGACATGAACGAGTCATGCAGCATCGAGAGCAGGTAGGGGAAGTCGATCCCGCGCGGGTTGGCAAATCTGATCACGAGCATCGACTCGTCTTGGCTTGGGATGGTCCGCGCGATGAAGGGGTTGGACGTGTCCACGATTGGGACCCGCTGGAAGTTCACGTGCGTGCGGGAGAACTGTGGGCACATGTAGTTCACATAGTCGTCCATCCGGCGCAGGATGGTCTCGGTGACCGCCTCCGCGGAGTAGCCGCGCTGGGACTTGTCGCGTTGTACTTTCTGCGTCCACTCGAGGTTGATGACCGGCACTACACCGATCAGCAGATCGGTGAATTGCGCGACATTGACCGTCTCGGTGGCCACCGCGCCGTGCAGACCCTCGTAGAAGAGCAGATCGGTGCCAGCAGGGATCTCCTCCCAAGGCGTGAACGCGCCCGGCTCCTGGTTGTACGGCGCCGCTTCCTCGTCGCTGTGGAGATACTTGCGCAGCTTGCCGGTGCCCGTTTCGCCGTACACCCGGAACAGCTCCTCAAGTTCCCCGAAGAGGTTAGCCTCGGGCCCGAAGTGGCTGAAGGTGTGGTCACCCTCGGCCAGCGCACGCGCCATCTCCGCCTTCATCTCCACGCGGTCGAACCTGTGGAAGCTGTCGCCCTCGACGAAGGCCGCATTGACGTGCTCGCGACGGAAGATCTGCTCGAACGTGCGCATCACCGAGGTGGTTCCGGCGCCGGACGAACCGGTGATGGCAACGACTGGGTGCTTGACGGACATGGGGGCCTCCTCAGGTGTTGACGCGGAACAGACCGCGCAAGCCGTAGAGCGGGTGGTTGTCGGCCGCCGCCTCGGCCGGCTCGGCGTGATAGCGCTCGATGCGCTCCACTTCCTCGCGGCTGCCGAAGATGAAGCCGATGCGCTGGTGCAGGTCCTTCGGCTTGACGTCCAGGACGCGTTCGTAGCCGGTCGTGGCGCGGCCACCTGCCTGCTCGATCAGCATCGCGATCGGGTTCGCCTCATACAGGAGGCGCAGCCGGCCTGCCTTGTCGGAATCCTTGGTGTCGCGCGGATACAGGAAGACTCCGCCGCGGGTGAGGATCCGATGCGTTTCGGCAACCAGGGACGCGACCCAGCGCATGTTGAAGTCCCGTTCGCGCGGGCCGTTGACCCCCTGTAGGCACTCGCTCACGTAGCGCAGAACCGCCGGCTCCCAGAAGCGCTGATTGGAGCTGTTGACGGCGTACTCCGAGGTGGACTCGGGGAGGGTGAGGTCTACCTCGGTGAGAAAGAACTCGCCAAGACTCGGGTCCAGGGTGAAGACGTGCACGCCCCTCCCGACGGTGATCACAAGGACGGTGGCCGGACCGTAGACGGCGTACCCGGCTGCGACCTGCTGGGTCCCCGGTTGGAGGAAGTCCTCGACCTCGGGGTCCTCCCCCGCGGTGGTCGCGCGCAGGATCGAGAAGATGCTGCCCACCGAGACGTTGACGTCGATGTTGGAGGAGCCGTCGAGCGGATCGAAGGCAAGGAGGTACTTGCCGCGTGGATAGGCGGCCGGGATCAGGTAGGGGTCATCCAGCTCTTCGGATGCCATCCCGGCCACATTTCCGGTGCCTTCGTTGACGGACAGGAAGATGTCGTTGGCGACGATGTCCAGCTTCTGCTGCTGCTCACCCTGGACGTTGACGGCCCCCGCCTTGCCGATCACGTCGGTGAGGGCGCCCGTGGCCATCCGCTTCGAGATCGCCTTGCAGGCCAGGGCGACGTCGAGGATGAGCGAGTTGAGTTCGCCGCTCGACTCGAGGTGACGGCGGCGCTCCTCGATGAGGAACTGCGCGAGCGTGGTCCGTTCGATCAGCATCATGAACTCCTCAAAGGAAGGTGGCGGGGACGACGGGTGCGTGCGACTTGGACCGAGCAAACCAGCGGGGCCGGTGGCCCGGCATCCATCCGAGGGGTGGCCGGAGGGGTGGATCGGCCTGGACAGCGCCTGTGGGAGGCCGACAGGTCTGGGACCTACCTAGGTTCGCGTCGTGGCGCGGGCTCATCCCCCCTTGGCGGCGGGGTGGAGTGCCTGGGCAGCGGCGCGGCACGACGCACTGAGGGCAGCCTGGCCGGAAATGATGCCCCCATCCTGGCTCGTCCAGGCAAGGGTGGCCGGGGCGACCAGTGCGCGCCCGAACGCGAACGTGATCGGCAGACGCAGTCCTGCCTCCGCCGCTTGGCCGCTCACGGCACCCAGGGAGGCACAGGCAACGTCGTTGTCCAGCCCTGTCGACATGAACATCACCCCCGCGAGGGTGGGGGGAACATGCTCCCTGAGCAGCTGAATGGTGGTTTGGGCCACGAGCTCCGGGTCGGCCGGATCGTCGTGCCACACGCCCGGCCGCACGAAGTTCATCCTGATCACCACCTGGCTCGCGGGGACGGACGCAGCGGCCAGCGCTCTGTCCAGCGCCCGGATGGCGTTGCCGGTGACCGCCATCGCCACCGCATGACTGTGCGAGCACTGGTTGGGCATCGCAATGTCCAGCATCGGCAGCAGGCCCACCTCAAGGCTGGCCGCGGCCCGTTCAGCGAGCAGGGTCGTGTCGACGTACGCCGCCGGTCCGGTCGTCGTGAAGGGGTCGAGATCTGCCCTCCACTTCACGAAGCTGGCACCATCTCGAACAAGGTCGCCCAGGTCGCGTTCTGCCCGATGCGCGTCGAGGCGCACCCCGACCACGATTCCCGTGGGCGCGGCCCCGCGGCACTGGGTCAGCCCCTCGGGCGCGACCAGCACGCCCGAGATCCACTGATCGAGTTCGGGGGTCTCGAGCAGCATCGCTCGGTGGCCCTGGGCCTCGAACTCGGCTCTCCCATCGGTGTCGGTCGAGATGCGATCGAGGTGCTCGTCGACCGCGAGCAGACCCTTCCCCGGAGTGAACAGGCGCGCGGCGATGCGTTCGGGAGTCATGAGGCCGGCTGCGCTTCGAGGACGTGCCGAACGGTGCTGATCAGGAGGGTGCGGATGCGGCCGTTGGTCATGGCGATCTCCCTGGAATCGGTGGATCTCCACCGTCCGACCGGCGGAACCGCGCGTCCACCACCCCCAGGGTGAGGTCGGGGGTGAGGTCGGGGGTGAGGTCGGGGTGACCTCGTACCTGACATGTCGTGGGCCCCGAAGTCTGGAGACCTCACCCACCCGCTCCCCCGGCAGGGTGATCCACTCCGGCGCGGGCCGGTCGATGGTGGAGCCAGGCACTTGTTCCCTCGTCGAAGGAGACGAACAACCATGGCCCCGAGCACCACGACACCCAGCGGCCTCGACCCCGACCTGGCGACCCACGAGCAACCGATCCAGGAGATCATCCGGGTCGCCCATGAGCGCCTGGCGCAGCGTTTCGAGGACGTCCATGTCATGACCTGGCCGCGTCAGGCCCGCGACGTCCAACACCGCGCCGACGCGATGCTCATCGAACTCACGCGCCACGTCAACGCCGTGCGCGCCGTGGCCGTCGACGAGGTCCGTTCCGTCGGCGAGGCCGACCTGGCCCAAGCGCTGCGCACCCTGTGCCGCGACGTCGAGCAGAGCACGTGGTGGATCAAGGCCCGGCTCTACGGCAATTCCAGCATGAGCAAGTGTTCGTTCCCTGCCCTGGTGGCCGAGGTCGAGGAACAGGTCGCCACCCTCCTCGACCTCGAGCAGCAGGCCCTGACCCAGCTGCGTAAACACCACGACCACGCCGGCCTGGTGCGCATCGGCCAGCGACTCCTCCGGGTCGAGGCCCACTCACCCACCCGCCCGCACCCCCACCTGCCCCACCAGGGGCGACTCGGCGCCCTGGCGCGCGCGGTGACGTCCCGCACCGACGCCATCTGGGACACCGTCGAGGGCCGCTAGGACACCGACTGCCGACGGCCCGTCAGCCCCCCTGTTGCGCCAGCCGCGTGTTGGTGAGGACCACCTGCTCCGCCGACCTGGCCAGCAGGGTTTCGGCCTGCGCCGACGTCAGCCGGTCGCACGCGAACGACCAGTGGATCGCCGCCCAGTCGTCCTCGGTGAACTCGGCCATCGCGCCGTCTGCGGTACGCCGCGCCACGCGTTCGTGACGCGGCTCGCCGATCCGCAGCAGCCCGTCGTGGTGCAAGGTGTCGACCTCCACCAGCATCGAGTCGTGGTCGACGTCCAGCACGCGACCGGCGCGGATCCGGCATGAGTCCAGGATGTGCAGCGGCTCAGGCAGTCCGGTTGAGAGCAGCCGCGTCCACGGATATACGCCGAGGACGTGGAAGGCGTGAGTGGGCCGCACTTCCGGCAACAGCTCGGCACGCAGATGGGACCAGTAGTGCCCCGCCTGTGCGGCGAACCGGTCGATCAACAGCTCACCGAGACGCTGGTCGTCCACCTGGTCGGTGAGGTCCGACCCGGTCCAGTAGGCCCGGCCGACCGCCTCGGAGAGCGGGTCGAGACCCACGAACTCGCCGATCAGCACCTGGTAGGGCCAGACCCCCGAGAACTGCTTGGCCGCGCGCCGTACCCCACCTGGCTCGACCGGCCGGCCGCAGGCCGAGCGCTGGAGGACGGCCGCGGCCGAGGGACCGCAGTAGCCCAGGGCGTTGGGCGCGTGCGCGTAGCGGGCGAACAGCCGCTCGCCTTCGACGTCGTGGTCGGAGGTCTCGCTCACAGCTCGGCGCGCTCACCCACCATGATGGCCGTGTCGCGGTGCAGTCGGCCGAAGTTGTAGTACGCCGCGCAGGCGCCCTCCGGCGAGACCATGCAGGTCCCGATCGGGGTCTCGGGGGTGCACGCGGTGCCGAAGACCTTGCACTCCCATGGCTTGATGACGCCCTTGAGGACTTCCCCGCACTGGCAGGCCTTGGGGTCCGCGACTCGGATGCCCGGCATCGAGAATCGCTCCTCGGCGTCCCAGTCGGCGTAGTCGCGGTGGACCTTGAGGGCGCTTTGCGAGATGAAGCCGAGACCACGCCACTCGAAGTGGGGACGCAGCTCCATGGTCTCGCCGAGCAGCTTGAGTGCCTGCGGATTGCCCTCGGCTCGGACGATGCGGGAGTACTGGTTCTCGACCTCGCATCGGCCCTCGTCCATCTGCTTGAGCAACATGTGGACCGACTGAAGGATGTCGAGTGGTTCGAAGCCGGCTACCACCATCGGCTTGCCGTAGACCTCGTTGACGAACCGGTAGGGCCTGGTGCCGACCACGGTGGAGACGTGACCGGGCCCGAGGAAGCCGGAGAGCCGCAGGTCGGGCGAATCGAGGATGGCCTTGATCGGCGGGACGATCGTGACGTGGTTGGCGAACACGGAGAAGTTGGTGACTCCCAACTGCTTCGCGCGCACCAGGGTGACCGCGGTGGAGGGCGCCGTCGTCTCGAACCCGACGGCGAAGAACACGACGTGCTTGGTCGGGTTCTCCATCGCGATCTTCAGCGCGTCGAGCGGGGAATAGACGAAGCGACAGTCCGCGCCGCGCGCCTTGGCGTCGAGCAAGGAGCCCGTCGACCCGGGCACACGCATCATGTCGCCGAAGGTCGTGAAGATGACACCTTCTTGCTGGGCGAGCCAGATCGCATCGTCGATGCGTCCCATCGGGATGACACAGACCGGGCAGCCGGGCCCGTGCACCAGTTCGATGTTGTCCGGAAGGATGTGCTCGAGGCCGTGTCGATAGATGGTGTGGGTGTGTCCGCCACACACCTCCATGAACTTGTATTCGTCCTCGGTGGCCAGCTGGGTGATCTTTTTGACCAGAGCGCGCGCAGCGGCCGGGTCTCGGAACTCGTCGACGAACTTCATCTCGCGTCTCCTACAGGCTCGTGGAGCTGAACTGCTCCAGTTCGTTGTCGTACTCGCTGCCCATCTTCTGGAGCTGCGCGAGGGTGATCGCCGCTTCTTCCTCGTCGATCCTGGCCATGGCGAACCCGACGTGCACCAGCACCCAGTCGCCGTCCTTGAGGCCGGTGTCGGCCAGCAGTCGGACGCTGATGGTTCGCCGTACTCCCGACACGTCGACCTTTGCCAGGTAGTTCTCCGCGTCGACCGTCTCGACGACCTGTCCCGGGATTCCCAGACACATGGCTCTTCCTCTCGATCAACAATGGGGGGCATCAGCTAGGGGTCAACAGATTCGGGGCAACGGGTCGCCGACGAGCATGTCGACGATTCGGCTTCCGCCGAACGGGGTGCGCAGCGCCACGATCCCCGGGGGATCGGCCACCACCTCCGCGATGATGTCGGCGTCATGACCCAGCGGGTGCGCACGAAGGGCCGCCAGCGCGGCCGCCGACTCCTCGACTGGCACCACCGCGACGAACTTTCCTTCGTTGGCGACATAGAGCGGATCGATGCCGAGCAGGTCACACGCGCCGTTGACGATTGGTCGGACCGGGAGCCGCGCCTCTTCGATGATCACCCCGACGTTGGCGGACTTCGCCAACTCGTTGAGCACTGTGCCGACCCCACCGCGGGTGGCGTCGCGCATCCAGCGAGTGCCCGGTGCGGCCGCGAGCAGTTCGCTCACGATGCCGCCGAGGGCCGCGGTGTCGGAGGAGATGTCGGCCTCGATGTTGAGCTCGCCGCGCGCGAGCATCACCGCCATCCCGTGGTCGCCCATCGTGCCGGAGACCAGGACTCGGTCGGTGGGCGCGACGCGCTCGGGTCCGAGCACTCGATCGGCCGGGACGATGCCGATGCCGGCGGTGTTGATGAAGAGGCGGTCGGCGGCGCCCCTGGGTACCACCTTGGTGTCACCAGTCACGATCTCGACGCCGGCAAGTGCCGCTGCCTCGGTCATGTCGGCGACGATCTCGCGCAGCACCTCGATGGACAGTCCCTCCTCGATCACGAAGCCGGCCGAGAGCCACTTCGGATTCGCGCCCGAGACTGCCAGATCGTTGACCGTGCCGTGCACGGCGAGGTGGCCGATGGACCCGCCGGGGAACTGGATCGGCTGGACCACGTAGGAGTCGGTGGAGAAGGCGAGACGTTCACCACTCGGCAGGGTTAGTCCGGCCGAGTCGCCGAGGGCGGCGAGGGTGGGGTTGCCGAAGGCTTCCAGGAAGACGGCGTCGGTCAGCGCCGCCGACGACTTGCCGCCGGCGCCGTGGGCCAGCGTGATGACGTCCTCGAGCAACCGGGGCCGACGTTGCCGGAAGGCCTCGATCCGGGAGAGCACCTGCAGCTCACGCGGCGTCTGGGCGCGTGGTGTGACCGTCATCGGCTGACCTCTTCTCGAGTAGGCGGTTCCGCGGCAGCGGCTGGCGCCGAACGGCGCACGGCGCGCCACTCCCGCATGGTCTCCTGCGCAACGGACCACAGCCGGTGGCCGATCATCGCGTGCGACTCCTGGATCCGGTGGATGGATTGGGAGTCGACGGTGAAGCAGTAGTCGAGTTCGTCACTGGCCTGCATCTGCCCGCCGTCGTACCCGGCGAAGCCGATCGTCAGCAGGCCGAGTTTGCGGGCCTCTGCCAGACCGCGGAGCAGGTCGTCGGAGTTGCCGCTCGTGGACAGGGCGATCGCGACGTCGCCGGGGGTGGAATGGGCGATGATCTGCCGGCTGAAGATCAGCTCGAAGCCGACGTCGTTGCCCAGGGCGGTGACGACCGCCTGATCGTCTGTGAGCGACCACGCCGCCACCGGTCGCCCGGCAGGCGGGTTGCAGAAGAGACCCGCTAGGGTCGCGGCATCAGTCGAGGAACCGCCGTTGCCGAACGTGTAGAGCCGACCGCCGGCGATGAACCGCTCTCCCATCGCCCGACCCGCGGCCACGATGTCGGGCTCCATCCGCGCGAGGGAGGATCGTTGCAAGTCACGGGAGATCGCCGCCTTGTCGCGCGCCGAGGAAGCGAGGTCGGCGAGCAGGGCCTGCGGATCATTCTCGTCGGCCTCGATGAAGGGATAGAGGAAGCCGGTGCTGTCGTCCGTCATGAAGGCTCCACCTTGGTCAGGGCCATGCCGGCATGGATGAGGATCAGATCGCCCGGAGCGACGTCGCCAACCAGGCTCACGTCGACGTCCTCCTCACCGGTGGCAGTACGTACGGCGGCGGGCTCTGTCGGCTCGGAGGGCGCCTCGAGGACCTCGGCGAGCCGGCCCTCGTCCGAGCAGGTCACGCAGACCTCCTCGGTGCACTCCTCGTCCTCGGCGGTGAGCAGTCCCGGGTGCTCGAAGCAGACGTGGGTGAGTTCCCAGAGCAGGTGGTACATCAGCACGAAGCGGCCCGTCGCCGGGACCATCGGATCGTCGGAGGCAACCCAGAGCACGTGGTCTGCGGCGCCGTCCGGTGGTCGCTGGCCGAAGCCGACCCAGATCGTGGAGACCCCCCACGCGGGCGCCCGCTGCATAAGGCTAAGTGCGGTGGGGTCATCGGCGGCCGCCACCGCGATCACGACGTCGCCGGCCCGCACGGCGACTCGGGTCTGCGCCACCGGGTCAGCGCCCACGAGGGCCACCGACGGCAGCGCACGCTTGCCCATGATCACCGGGTGCACGAACTCCACGGCGACGTGGTGGGCGTGTGGCTCCCACTGCGGGCTGACCACCCACAAGGTGGCGCCACGGTGGAAGGCCCGGGCCAGCGACAACGAGGCCTGGGCGAGGTCCTGGGAGAGGTCGGCGCCGATCAGCTCGTCGGCGATCTGGTCACGCACGGTCTGCACAGTCATGCCGTTCCCTCCAGCAGTCCGACCTCGCGCATCACCGCGACAGTCTTGCGGGCCTCTGCCTCGTCGAGCCGGGTGAGCGCGAAGCCAGCATGCACGATGGTCCAGTCGCCGACGGCGAGCTCAGGCAGGTAGTTGAGCCGGATCACTCGCTCCTCTCCGACGAAGTCGGCACGGGCGAGCAACGCGCCCTGTGGGTCGGTCCACCGTTCCCGGATCTGGCCGGGCACTCCGAGGCACATCAGATCTGCTCCTTCATCGCGATAGTCGAGGTCTTCAAGATCGGCCTGGTCGTCGGTGTCCCGGCCAGCATCGCGGTGGCCACCGCGGCCTGGCCGAGCGCCAGGCCACCGTCGTTGGGTGGCACTTCGCGGTGCGTGAGGACCTCGAAGCCGGAGGCCTCGAGGCGTCGCGTGACGGCGTCGGCGAGCAGTCGGTTGCAGAACACGCCTCCGGTGAGTCCGATCG
Organism: Candidatus Nanopelagicales bacterium; assembly: GCA_030700225.1. Classification (NCBI taxonomy): domain Bacteria; kingdom Bacillati; phylum Actinomycetota; class Actinomycetes; order Candidatus Nanopelagicales; species Candidatus Nanopelagicales bacterium. Next base: position 22,432 of record JAUYJT010000042.1, read on the forward strand.
TCTCGGTCCCGGCGGCGGCCGCCTGGACGCTGGCGAGAGTGACGGTCGCGTCGGCGAGCGCGTGGTGGAACAGCAGCGCCGAGCGGCCGACGTCGACGCGAGCATCGGGCCGACACAACGCCCGTACCAGCGGTTCGGGATCGAGGAAGGGGATCCCGCCGGCCGGGTTACGCACTGGCAGCCACGCCGGGGCCACCGGCTCGTCACCCGCGGAGTTCCGCTGAGTGACGCGGGCGGCCATTTCGAGCTCGATCGCGGCCTGTGCCTCATAGGTGACTCGGCCGCGGATGCCCAGCAGCGCCGCCGCAACGTCGAAGAGCCGGCCTACCGAGCTGGTGGTAACCCAACCGGTGCCGTGCTCAAGGAGGCCGGGCAGGACCTGTCGCTCCTCCGGGGTGAGCTCGAGGGGGAGGTCGTCGAGCGACCCGCCTGCGGCGAGGACTGCAAGAGCGGCCGTGCGGAGGGGGTTGCGGACGCCAGCGTCCCCGCCGGGGAGGCGTACGGCGCCGAGGTGGCCGACCCGCTCAGCGGACGCGCCGGAATGACCGAGGACGAGGAACTCACCACCCCACACAGTGTGGTCGCAGCCGTAGCCGGTGCCGTCAAAGACGACGCCAAGAATCGTGTGGTCCAGACGGCCGTGTTCGGCCGCCAGCGCGGCGAGGTGCGCGTGGTGGTGCTGGACCTCGACAACCGGAACGTCGAGCTCCTCGGCCCGGCGTCGTCCCCAGGCCGACGAGGCGTAGGCCGGGTGCGGGTCGACGGCGACGGCCTCGGGGGTGGCCCGGTGGAAGCGCAGCATCGTTGCCGTCGCCGCGTCATGGACGCGTTGGGCCTCGAGCGAGCCGAGGTCGCCCACGTGTGCGGAGAGGAAGGCCTGGCCGTCGCGCGTCAGGGCGAACGTGTTCTTGATCTCGGCCCCGGCGGCCAGCACGACCGCATCGCCGGGCAGTGCCACCGGCAAGGGAGCGTAGCCGCGCGAACGTCGAACCGGCACCGGGCCGCGAGGGCCCACCGCGACGACGGAGTCCTCGCAGGGCACCACGATCTCCCGGTTGTGGGTGAGGAACAGGTCGGCGATCCCGGCGAGGCGATCGAGCGCGTCGGCATCGGTGAAGGCGATCGGCTCGCCGGAGGCGTTGCCCGACGTCATGACCAGCACGCTCGGCGCGCCGGGCGCTCCCTCAGGCAGATCGGCGAAGAGCAGGTGGTGCAACGGGGTGTAGGGCAGCATCACGCCGAGCTCGTCGTATCCGGGCGCCACACAGTCGGCCACCGGCGCTGCGGGATGGGCGGGCAGCAGGACGATTGGGCGTGCCGCTGACGTCAGGAGAGCCTCGCCGCCACGGACGTCGACCAGGGTGGCCGCGGTCTCGAGGTCGCGGGCCATCAGCGCGAAGGGCTGGTCGGGGCGGTGCTTGCGGCCCCGGAGCACCTCGACGGCGGTGCAGGAGGTGGCGTCGCAGGCGAGGTGATAGCCGCCGATCCCCTTGATGGCCACGATCGCCCCGCCGCGAAGGGCCGCCACGGCGGCGCGCAGCGCTCCTTCGGTGTCGGTGGCCAGCTCTGTGCCGTCGGGCGAGCGCAGGACGAGCCGCGGGCCGCAGTCGTGGCAGCCGATGGGCTGGGCATGGTGGCGGCGGTCCCGCGGATCGGCGTACTCCCCAGCGCACTGTGCGCACAGCGGGAACGGTGCCATCGAGGTCTGTGGCCGGTCGTAGGGCAGGTCGCGGGTGATCGTGAAGCGCGGACCACAGTTGGTGCAGGTGATGAAGGGGTGCCGGTGCCGGCGATCCCCGGGGTCGACCAGCTCGCTCAGGCAGTCGTCGCAGACCGCCGCGTCCGGCGCGACCAGTGTGCGGGCGCCGACCGAGGCCGAGGAGGTCTCGATGGTGAAGCCGACCTCGCCGGTGGGACTCACGGGTGCTGCGTCGACCGAGGCGATGCGCGCCATCGGCGGCGCCTGGCCGATGAGCTGGATCAGGAAGTCCTCGACCCGCTCGCGGGGTCCCTCGACCTCGATGCTGACGCTGGTCGCGTCGTTGCGGCAGTGTCCGACTAGGCCGAGCTGCTCGGCGAGCCGGGCGACGTGCGGGCGGAAGCCGACGCCCTGGACGACGCCGCGGACCACCACCCGTTGCCTAACATTCGTCTCGGTCCAGCTGCTCAGAGACGTCATGGCCGCTCCCAGATGGCGATGCGGTTGTTGCCGCTGTCGGCGACCAGCAGCAGGTCTGGAGCATCCCCGCCGCCCGGGTGCCAGTGCACGCCGTACGGCCAGCACAGCGTGTCGGTAGCGACCTGCGCCCAGCGGTTCTCCCCGTTGGCGGCGAAGGTCGGTTGCCCCAGCACGGCATCAGGCGCGTCGTCGTGGCTGGCCTCGACCGAGGCGTAGATCAGCACCCGGTTGTTGGCCGTGTCCGCGACCGCCATCGCGCCACCCGGGACCGTGGAGACGGCGTAGGGGAATCGGAAGCGCCCCGCCTGCGAGATGTACGGGAACTCCATGGAGGCGGTCATGTTGGGCTGGCCGAGGACGGCATCGGCGGGGCAGTCAGTCTCCGGGTGCCGAGCCCAGCGCAGCAGGCGGTGGTTGCCGGCGTCGGCGACGACGATCCCGCCCTTCGCGCCGGCGACGTCGTGGGGCCAGCGGAAGGAGTCTGCGCGTGCTTCACCGCCACGGTTCTCCTCGCGGTCGGCGGGTCCGGGCTGTCCCAGGACCACGTCCGCGGGCCGGTCCGTGGTGGGGATGCCATCGCGCCACACCAGGACTCGGCGGTTGCCGGTGTCGGCGACGTAGAAGCGGCCGTCGATGACCGCGATCCCGAACGGCCAGTAGAACGACGCTGCGTCCGCCTCGCCACCACGGTTGGCTTCGACGTGGTGGGCGTCAACCTGTCCGAGCACGCGGTCGGGCGGCGTCCCGGTCACGGTCGGGACCGTGTCCCACACCAGGATGCGGTGGTGCCACGCGTCCGCGACGACCAGGCGGCCCCCGTGGACCAGCACCCCAGTGGGCAGATGCATCCCGACGGCTGGGCCGAGGCCGCTCGCGGCCGGGCCCTCGGTGTGCTCGTCGGGTTGGCCCAGAACGACATCTGCCGGTAGCCCGTCGGTGGTGGGAACGCCGTGCCAGATCATCACACGATGGTTGCCGGTGTCAGCAGCGACCACGATCTGCCCGTCGGTCCACGCCGCTCGGGGTGCGTAGAGCTGGCCAGCCACCGGTGCCGCAGCCGGTAGTTGCAGACCGCCCGGGGAGTCGGCGCCCAGGATTGCGCGCGGCCGCCATCCGCCGTACGAGGCGGGCGCGGCGGCGTCAAGACCGGGCAGCCCGTGCCCCGGCAGCACTCCGGTGTGAACCGAGCCGGTGGCGATCACCTGAACCCTCACGCGTCAGTCCCCGAGGTCGCCACTAGCGCGGACCCAGATCCGGCCGTGCTCGAGACGCAGGGGCAGTTGCTGGAGCTGCGCGCCGGGCATCGACATGCACTCGCCATTCGTGGAGTCGTAACAGAAACCGTGACCCGCGCACGTGATCGTGCCCTGTTGTGCATCGACCATCGCGTCGTCGAGACGGCGCCCCAGGTGGGCGCACTCGTTGACGAAGGCCGACATCTGCCCGGCGGCGTTGACCACGATCACCTCGAGTGAGGGTGCGTCGCGCGGAGTCAGGGTCACCGCACAGACCTCGCCGACACCGACGGTCCCGACGGCAACCGCTGATGACCAGCCAGCTTCCTCGAGCGCACGCTCGGCCCGGGCGAGGTCCTCGGCAGCTTGGTCGGGTGAGCCCACCGTGATCGAACTCAAGGGGATCAAGGTCGGCGACGGGTCGTTCGGCAGCACCTCGACCGAGGTGAGACCGGGTACGCCCTCGACCAGTGCGGCCTCGACCCCGTTGCGCATCGTGACCGATGCCATCGAGCAGCCGTTGCAGGCACCCTGGAGCTTCACGAACGCCGTGCTCCCCTCGATCCGGTCGAGCTCGACGCCTCCCCCGTGGGACGCCAGGCCGGGGCGGACCGAGTCGAGCACCCGGCGAGCCTGGGTCATCGCGTCAGGTCGGACGATCCCGTGCATGGTGAGGGCCATCAAGACGTCAGGCTCGTCCACCAGCTCGAAGAGCAGCTCCTTGCCGCGCGGGTCGTCCCGCAGCCGACGTACGACCGTGGTCAACGCCTGCTTGTGCAGGGCGTTGAGCGCGTCCAGGGCGTCTGTGATGACGGCGCGCGAGTCCGGCTCGAGGCCGGACAGCCCGCCCATCGCCTCGTCGAGCGCGGCCGCAAGCTGCTCGATCGATCGATCGGCGACATCGTGGACCGGCTGTGCCTGGGTGCTCATGGCCGGTCCTGACCAGGGCGAAGCACGGTGACCTTGGGCTTCGGCGGTGTCACCGCGTCGACGCCCAGCGCCGCGGCCTGCGCGCGGACCCCCATGCCCGAGGTGAACGTCTCCGGCTGCGGCATCCGGCCGAGCTGCTCGGCCCGCCGGGCCATGTCCGTGAGAGAATCGTCGGGGTCCTCGACCCCAGACCTCGCGATTTCGTCGAGCACACCGCGGACGGCCAGCGCCGAAGCGTGGTCGAGCTGGGTCTCAAAGAGGTAGCGAGCTTCGACCAGTTTCGCCTTGGCCTGGTCGAAGATGCCCAAGTGAGCCAGCACGTTTCCCTGGTTGGCGAGCAGCCGGGCAAGGGCCGAGGGGTCCGACTGGCGGATGCCGCTCGCCAGGATCTCCTCGTAGAGCTCGACCGCCTCGACGAGGTTGTCGCCTTGGTGGGTGGACGGGGTGTAGACCAGCGCGTTGGCGAGGTTGAGGGTCGCCGTCGACCACAACTCTGGCGCTGCATCGGAGGTGAACACCCGACGACACGCGCGCAGTGCCTGGGTCGCGACACCGAGTCGCAGCTGGTCCGAAGCCGTGGTCATCGGGGTCGCCAGGTGGGCGGTGGCCAGGTCGAGCTGCAGGCCGGCCCACAATTGGGGGGAGGACTCCTCGGTCACGAGCTGGAGCGCGTCGTAGTAGCAGCGCATCGCCTCGTGGAGCAGGGTCCGCGGGTCGCCCCGGCCGCTGGCGGCGTCCTCGTGGGACAGGCTGCCGAGGTGGTGCAGGAGCTCGGCGCGCGACTCGCGTAGGTCGCTGCTGCCGTCGAGGAGCGCGGTCGCCTCGGTCAGTGCGGCTCGGGCCTCCTCACGGTGCCCGGCCTCGCGCAGCAGCGTGCCGTGGTGCCCGCGCAGGACTCCCGCGAGTGCCGCAGCCGGAGCAGCAGCCTGTGCGGCCCGGTCGAGCAGGTCGAGGGCGGTACGGCCGTTGCCGGCCTCCAAATGCTCAGTGGCCAGAGCTGCCCACACGAGCGCCTTGACCTCATCGGCGGCCACCGCAGGCGGAAAGGCCGGCAGCTCACCTTGACCGGTCGTGTAAGCGACCACGTCGACCAAGGGGGCCAGCTCGGGGGGAAGACCGGCGCGGATAACGGCCGGGTCGGCCGACTCGGGATCGAGCACCCAGCGGTTGTAGGCGCTGATGGGGTCGTCGCCCCAACAGACGTCCGAGGCGGCGACCGGCTCCCCGGTATGTGCCAGTTCGTGGGTTCGGAGCTCCTTGGGCCAGACTGTGGGCAGGACTCCCGCCGCGAGGTCCGCCCGCACGTCGGCGTACCCCTCGACCAGCAGCAGGCCCTGGGGAAAGGCAAAGGCGCCCAGACCCCAGACCGTCGCCGTGTCAGCCGTGCCTGTCATCGTTGTCCTCCACCGGCGCCCGGCGCCGCGCTGTTGTTCGGCGAATCACGTCGGCCGCCAGTTTCGCGAGGGCCGGCGATCTGTGGGTCGAGACGGCTCGTCGCTCGAGTCCCTGGTCGGTGAGCACCAGCAGGTAGACCGTCCACTGGCCCCGCTCCTCGACGACCTCGGCCGTCACCTCGACTGCCATGATGAACTCCCCCCCTGCCCGGGCACTCACCCACCAACCTGACCTTCAAGGTGCCCTCCTCCTCGTCCCAACTGGCCGGGAAACGACCGGCAACCGGCTCGAAGCCGAGCACTTCGTGGATCAGCACCGTCCGCTCGCCGGCCGCGTTGCGCTGGCGCAGCACCAACCCGCCATTGGCTGCATCGTTAAGGGGCAGCAGTTCGAGGCTACCGTCGCTGCAACGCGCGACACACACGTCGGCCGGGAAGCGAAGGCTGGCGAGCTCGGCCCCCAGGTGCAGATAGCCCGCCTCGGTGATTTCCACGCTCGATTCCGGGGACACAGGGTAGAAGTCGCTCTCGATGAGATCCGCCACATGCTGCATCGACGCCTCGACCTGCGAGGTCATCGTGGCGCCGAACTCGATCTCTGCCACCTCGACGAGGAAGACGGTGATGTCGGTAGGACGCTCAGGACCAAGCAACCACTCGGAGAACGACAGCGCATGGTCCCACCGGAAGTTGTGCGTGTGCAGACCGTCAATCGGTGGCAGCTCCTCAATCTCGGCCGCCGGCACCTTAAAAACGGTACCGGGCTCGGAGCCGGTCGCCGCGGCGTCCACGATCACGACACGCTTAGCGCCACGCATGCCGAACGCTACATCCATGCCCGACGTCCCACCGTCGACGAGACGCACGCCGTCCGGCACGCCCCGAGTGAAGAGGGTACGAATCAGCACCGGACCGACGGCATCGTCCCCGCGCAGAATATTTCCGCAGCCGATGACGAGCAGCTCGCAGGCCTCGGGCGGAAACCCGTCGTCGAGGAGGGTGTGGGGAGCCGGCGCCGAGTGGGTCCTCCCGGCGCCGGGACCCGTCTCAGACCATGCCATTGATCACGAACCGGTTCAGTTCCTTGCCGGTCTTGCCGTCATAGGCGTGCACAGTGCAAACCAAGCAGGAATCGAAGGAACGGGCGACGTGACCCAGCTCCACGGGGTCTGTCATGTCCTTGACCGGCGTGCCGACCAGAGCGGCCTCGATCGGTCCAAGCGTCCCCTCGGAGTCTCGTGGCCCGATGTTCCAAGCCGTCGGGGTGACGACCTGGTAGTTCGCGATCTTGCCGTCCTCGATCACGATCCAGTCCGCCAGCGCGCCGCGAGCCGCCTCGGTGGCGCCGAAGCCCTTGCCCGAGGAACGCTCCTCGGGCTTGGTGTAGAATGAGCCGTGCAGGTCGATCTCGCTGAGCCACTCCATCACCCAACTGAGGTACTTCGGGGCCTCGTGCATGCGCGCCATCTGGCGGGTGAACACCGACGGACCGAGCTTCTCCATCATGTCCACGAACAACGGGTCGTCATCTTGGTGTGCGGCCGCGTTCGGGGCACCGGCCGCGATCCTCCGAGCCAGCGGACCGGCCTCGAGCGGGATCCGGCCGAGGTCCGGAACGTCGTAGCGCGGCGACTTGGCCCAGGAGTACTTGCCGTCCTTGCGGCCCTGAAGAGGGTCGATGGGATTGGTCTCGCCCTCCCACGGGTGCAAGGGGCGGTCGCCGGTGAAGAAGGCGTGGGTGACGTCCTCGGAGACCCGCAGGTGGTCGAAGTCATGCCACCGGCCGTCCGCGTAGATGCCCGAACGGCCTTTCAGGGCATCATTGCGGGCGTCAATCGTGGGGTTCTCATACATCGACGGCTCGAGGTAGGTCCCGGTGGAGATGTAGTTGCCGACACCGGCGCCGTACTTGTCCAGGCCCACGTCAAGGGCAAAGCGGATGAAGAAGCCGCAATCGGAGTTGTACTGCGACTCGTTCTCCTCGACCCAGGCCTGCATGTCCTCCCAGGTCTTGACCTCCATCCAGCGTTCGACCGAGCAGCCGAGCCACTCCTTCTCAAGCCAGTTGTCTTTCCAGTGGTGGAGGATCGCGGTGGCGCGCGTGACATCGGAAAGGTTGGGCGCACTCATCACGCCGCCCGGGACCATGAACGAGCTGTGCGGCCATTGACCACCGAAGATTGCATAGACCTCGACCGGCTTGCCGGAAAGGACGACACCCTTCTGGTAGGACGTCCCGACGTAAGGTGCGAAGCGACGTACGGCTTCATCGTAGAGCGGCGAGTTGGCGTAGTTCTTGTTGACCAGGTCGACCGCGAAAAGCGCGTAGAAGTAGCGCGGGATCGATTGGAGGGTCTCGCAGGCCTGCGCGATATTGCGGATCAACGTCGCGTTCTGCGGAACGTGGGTTGCCCATGCCGTGTCAAGCGCGTAGCAGGCCTTGTAGAGGTGGGAGCCGCCACAGATGCCGCAGATGCGCGGCGTCACGATCAGTCCGGCCTGTGGGTCCTTGCCGCGCAGGATGATCTCGAAGCCGCGAAACATCGCGGCCTCGGTCCACGCGGAGGTAACCACGCCGTCCTCGATCGTGACGCGAACGTCCAGGTCGCCCTCAACACGGCCCATCGGGCTCACGAAGAGGTCAATGGAGTCGGCGCCGGCGCCCGGGTTGTCAACTTCAACTGCAGTCATGGGTTCCTCGTTCCTGTTCCGACATGTTCGTCAGACGACGAACATGTCCTCCTTGGACCACTGCGGAGCGGCGATCCTGGCGGCGGCGGCGTGTGCCATGTAGGTGATGTGGTCGGCGCCTTCGGGGACTTCCTTGGGAATCGTGCCGGAGACCTTCTGGGTCTTGAAGACGGTTCCCTTGGCGAGGTCGAAGAAGGGGAACTCCGGTTCGGTACAGCCCAGGCATGGCATGCCGGCGCGTGTCTTGGAGCTCTGTCGATTCCACAGGATGCGATTGCAGGGGCTGTGTGTCATCGGGCCGCGGCAACCGAACTCATAGAATAGACAGCCCGTGCGGGTGCCTTCCCCGAAGCTCGTCGTGGACTGCTTGTACTCGAAGAACTGGACGCGCGTGCATCCCGTCTGAGTGAAGGTCTTGAAGAACGTCTGCGGGCGGTGCAGGTCGTCCAGCGCGATGTCGCCGGCGCGACCAGTGGCGAGTGCGACCAGGATCTGGGTGATCCAGTCGGGGTGGGCCGGGCAACCAGGGATGTTGATCACGGGAAGACCGGACTTGCTGCGCCAGTCGGGCCCGAGGAAACCGCCTCGCTCGCGCTTGTGGAACTGCAGCCCAGTCGAGTCGCTCGGGTTGGGCTCCATCGCCGGGACGCCACCCCAGCAGGCGCAGTCGCCGATCGCGACGACGATGCTGGCGGCTTCACACAGTTCGGTGACCCACTCGATCATGGGTCGGTCCGCGAACATGTCCATCCGCCCGGAACCGTCCGGGCCCTGGATGACGGTGCCCTCGAGCACGAAGATGTCGAGGGGCCGCGCACCGGAAGCACAGTCATTGAAGATCTTCGTGGCGTTCTCGCCCAGCTCCATCCCGAGGCTGGGGTGCCACAAGAGTTCGAGGCCGAAGTCGACGATCAGGTCGACGACATTGGGCTCCTCGGCATTGAGAAACGACATCGTGTTGCCCGAACACGCGCCCGCCTGAAACCACAGCACTGACGACATCTGATGACCTTCCTAATCCTCTGAACGGTGGGTTGGGGCCGAGGGCGCTACCTGAAGCTCCTGGCCGATAGACCTCGCGACGGTGGCGCCGTAGCTGAGGGCGCGTCGGATGTCGGGATCCTTCAGCAGCCGCGCGAGGCTCAACAGACCGGTGACCTCGACCGGCGATTCCTTGAACTGCTGGCCGCCGGCCACGAGGCCGCGCGCCACCGTGGCCACCGAGTCCAACGCCTGCGGACTGACCACGTCGGAGGCTGCAAGGCGCTTGGCGCTGTCGACCATGCCCTGCACGTCGATCGCGCCCAGCGTCGACGAGAGCGTGGTGTTGCCGTTGACGGTATTGCGGAGCTCAGCGACGCTCGCGAAGAGGCTCTCGCCGACCGTGTCGCTGCGTGCGACGAACTGGTCGAGGCCCTCCAGTAGCACGGCGACCAGGTCTGCGTGGTCGAGCAGATTGGCCACGGCGGCGGCGATCCGTGGCTCCTGGAGCTTGTCCAGGACTGCGTCCGTGGCGCGTTCTCGTGGTGGTGACAACGTCATTCAGGACCTCCTGGCGATCGCGCTCTGGGAACTGTGAATGTAACTACCGTCACATGGAGTGACTATCGTGGAGGCGCAGGGACTATCAGGATTGCGAATGATTCTTGATGGAATGACGCAATCACCCGATAGTAGGCACATCGGAAGGGATCCCATGGAGCGCCTGTCACGCCTGAGGTTCATGAATGTGGACCGCACGCGCGAACCCGTGCGCCGTCGCATCCGGCCGCGGGGTGTGCCCAATGCTTTGCAGGAGCATCCGGTCATCGACAGCGACGACCGGGACCTGGCCCAGGACGTGACGAGCCAGCTGCTCGGACAGTGCCAGGTCATCCCTGTGAAGGCCCAGCTGGCTGACTTCCACTGCCGACTGCATGCTGTGCAGTTGCTCGATGTGTCGATGGCCTACTTGGACTACTCCGCTGCGACCACGGTCCAGGTCGCCTCGTCGGGCGACTGCTACACGGTGCACATGACAAGCGCGGGGCACGGCACCGCCCACATCAACGGCACCGATCACCACCTCACGCCGTTCTTTGCCCTGGCGATCTCACCCCGCACTACCTATACGTTGAGCATGGACCGGGACTCGCCACAGAACATCGTCCGCATCGAGCGCGAGGCCGTCGAGCGGCAACTGTCCCGACTGCTCGGTCGCCAGCTCCGTGAACCACTGTCGTTCACGCCGGTCGGCGACCTGACCACCGACGAGGCCGCTCGCTGGCACGGCTCCCTGCAAATATTCTCCAACGAGGTGATGTCCCCCTCCTCGTTGATCCAGCAGGGCATCGGCGCCGCGCAGCTCGAGGAGTTGGTGATCTCCACCCTGCTCCTTGTGCATGAGAACAACTACAGCCACGCACTCAGGGCAAGGCCAGGCGCGTCGGGGAAGCCGGCCGTGACGCGCTCCATCGAGTTCATCGAACTGCACCTAGCCGAGCCCATCTCGCTCAGCGACATTGCCCGCTATGCCCAGATGAGCCCCCGCTCGATCCAGGCCGGGTTTCGTGAGGATCTCGGCACCACTCCGATCACGTTCATCCGCGATCGCCGACTCGACGCCGTACGGCGAGACCTGCTCGCGGCGACGCCGCGAGAGGGCCTCACGGTGACTGATGCCGCCACCCGATGGGGATTCCAGCACCTGGGTAGCTTCTCCGGCTTCTATCGCAACCGGTTCGGCGAATCGCCCTCGACGACACTTCGGAGGGCGCGCAGTGCATGAGCTCTCTCTGTGCCGCAGCATCCACCTGATCGTGGACCGCTCCCGTCAGGAGCGGCAGGTCCTCGCCGTGCACCTCCAGGTCGGGCAGTTGCGCCAGGTCATCCCGGAAACCCTCGTCTACTGTTGGGACCTGGTCACCGCCGACGGCCCGCTGGCGGGCGCCAAACTTCAGATCGACCAAATCCCGGTGGTGCTCTCCTGCCACAGGTGCGGAGTGGAGACCACGGTGCAGCACGCCCTGGTCCTCATCTGTGGCGCCTGCGGCGGGGCCGACACGCACCCAATCAGCGGCGAGGAGTTCATGGTGACGTCCCTCGACCTGGCGCCCGCACGAGTCACCAGCCCACCCAGCGAGGAGAACGACCATGGGCCGATTCCACCGGCATGACGACGGCACCGAGCACGACCATAGGCACGAGGAGCATCCGCGGGGCCAACCCCACGAGGACGTCGGCGACCACTCCGGCTACGAGACCGGCGCCGAGCGTATCAATGTCCTGGAGCGGATCTTCAGCGAGAACGACGCCGCCGCCGACGCCAACCGTGCGGCCTTCGCCGAGCACGGTGTGCACTGCCTCAACCTGATGTCATCACCGGGCGCGGGCAAGACCACGCTGCTCGAGCGCACCCTGGCCCACCTCCAGGAGCGTGGGATACGGGCCGGGGTCATCGAAGGCGACATCGAGACCTCGATCGACGCCGACCGGTTGGCGGGATACGGCGCCCAGGTCGTCCTCCTCAACACCGGGGACGGCTTCGGCGGCGAGTGCCACCTCGACGCACCCATGGTACGTAAGGCCGTGGGCGGACTCGACCTGGCCGCGCTCGACGTCGTCATCGTCGAGAACGTCGGCAACCTCGTCTGCCCGGCCGAGTTCGATGTCGGCGCACACACCTCCGCAATGGTCTATTCCATCACCGAGGGAGAGGAGAAGCCACTGAAGTATCCCGTCATGTTCCGCGCCTGCGACATCGTGTTGGTCAACAAGCTCGATCTACTCCCGCACCTCGACTTCGACCTTGACCTGTTCAGGCGAAACCTCGCCCAGGTCAACCCCAAGGCGGTGGTCTTCGAACTCAGTGCCCGCACGGGCGAAGGGCTTCAGGCCTGGCATGAGCAGCTCCAGGATGCGTTGGTCCCGGCCTGATGCTGCCCCGGATCGACGCCACCGACGACCACATCGGTTTCACCTGGCTCTCGCCCGAAGGACGAGCGCTGCGGCTGCGCCAGGTCATCGCCCTGCCGGGAGCCGAGCCGGAACGCTGGCTGCCGACCCATCTCGAGGCTCTCGACGACGTGCTGATCGAGGTCGCCGGAACGTACGGCGAGGTCCTCGGCGGCGGTCGGCGCCCGACTGCCTCCGAACGCGAGGACCTGGTCGGTGTCTACGCAACCCTGGACCGGCTGTGCTGGGAGTACGCCGATGCCCTCGCAGCAACCGAACGCCCGGGATCGGTGCGCGCGGGGCAGATCATCGGCACGGCTGCGTTGATGAGCATCCGGACCCGCGAGGCCGTCTCGATGATGGGCGCGCCACCCTTCGAGGGTGAGCTCGACGAGCCCGGTCTGGGCGTGATAGGAGGGCGGGCGGGCCTGCACTGGGTCACCCCCGAGGCGGCGTGGCCGGGAGCCCGCTGGCTGGTCGTCACCGACGGCGGTCTGCGGCTCCCCGCGACGCTGTCGATGCTGATGTTCGACGCCTCAGGTGTCGACAAAGACGCGACCCTGACCGAGCACCGAGAGGCGCTTGCTCGGGTCACGGAGGCCGAGACCGACCCGGCGGCAGAGCCTATGCGGGCGAGTGGCGCGCTCGACTGGTTGCTGTTCGACTGGATCATGGCTCACCGTGACGGCCCCGACTCCGGGGCGGTCCAGATTCGCTCCGGCAACGTGGCCGACGCCGACATGATCGTCGCCGCCACGGCCGCTTCCGCCCGGATCCGCGCCCGCTTCGACCCGGCGCTGGTTGGGACACTGGCCTGACGGCGCTCCGACACCTCGCCGACGAGCGCGTCGAGGAGGCTGCGGCACTTCACACCCCTGATCGCCCACGGGGGTGAGTCCGCACATGGCGGGAATTGGCACGCTCTAACAGGTATCGCCCGAAGAAGGAGGGAGCCGCCGATCTCCATGAGCACGAAGCGCCCGCGCGCTCTGTATGCGCCAGCCCGGACCGCCCACATCGCCCGACGCCTGATGGGCGATGGCCGCGGGATCCTGTCGGCCGACGAGTCGATCTCAACCGTGTCCGGGCGGTTCGTCGACGAGAGCATCGAGCCCAGCACGCGCGTACGACGCGACTACCGCCAACTTCTTCTGACAGCTCCCGGTCTCCGGACGACGGTCAGCGGCATCATCGTGTGCGACGAGACGTTCGGCCAGGCGCTCACCACCGGCGAACAATTCCCGGAGGCGGCTGCCGCCCGCGGCATCCTCGTCGGGATCAAGATGGACACGGGGCCACTTCCGAGCCCAGTGGTGCCCCAGGGCGCACTGGTGACCGAGGGGCTCGAGGGTCTCCAGGCTCGGCTCGAGTCCTACGCCACCCGCGGGGCCGCCTTCGCCCAATGGCGAGCGGTCTTCGATGTCGCCACCCCGGACAGGGCGGTTATCCGCGAGAACGCACATCGCATGGCGGTGTACGCACGATGGTGCCAGGACGCCGACATCGTGCCGATCGTGGAGCCCGAGGTGCTGGCCGCGGGCGCGCACAACCTGGACGCGTGCAGACAGCTGACGCGGCTGGCACTCACGACACTCTTCGATGCCCTGGCCGTGCAGGGCGTGGACCTCGCGGGCGTGGTGCTCAAGCCCAACTTCGTCACGCCCGGCCTCGCCAGCCAGCCGTTGTCGGCCACGACCGTGGCCACCGAGACGTTCGACGTGCTGCGTGAGACCGTGCCGAGCGAGGTGCCCGGCATCGCCTTCCTGTCCGGCGGCCATCCGGCCGATGCCGCCTGCGCCTACCTCGCCGCGTTGCGCGCCGTGAACGGCCGGCCATGGGATGTTACGTTCTCCTTCGGCCATGCACTGGTCAGCGAGGTCCTCGCGATCTGGGGTGGCTCACACGCCAACGTCACCCTCGCCCAGAGGTCCTTGTTGTCCAACTGCGCCCGGGCTGCCGCAGTATCGCGTGATCCGGACTTGTCCGGCCACAGCGGCGGCGCTGAGGCCCAGCTGCTTGATGGTCACCGGAACAGCCCCTCACGCAGGGCCACGGCCGTCGCGTCGCTTCGATCGGACACACCAAGCTTGCGGTAGAGGCCGCGGATGTGCGTTTTGACGGTGTCCTCGCTTACGACGAGGGTGCTCGCCACGCCGCGGTTGGAGTGGCCTGCCACCAGGAGCTCCAGGACCTCCGACTCGCGCTGCGTGAGCCCGAGGTGGGCACCCGGCCAGAACTCGCCTGAGCTCAGCCTGGCCGCCGAGAGCGCGACCCGGCCCGCGAGAGCGGCGTCGATGGCTGTCGCCCCCGCCGCCACTCGAACCAAATGGTCGACCAGTTCTCGGCCGCCGATCCGCTTGAGGAGGTAACCGGACGCCCCCGCCCGCAGGGCCTTGAAGAGATAGTGCTCGTCGTCGTAGACGGTCAGCATCACGACCCGGACCCCCGGGTGCTCGGCGGCGATGCGCCGGCAGAGGTCGAGTCCGCTCTCCCGGCCGATCCGGACATCACACACGGCGATGTCGGGCCGCTCCGTGGCGATCACCCGCATAGCGTCGCCCGCCGTTCGCACGCTGCCGACAACGAAGACCTGCTCCTCGAAGTGGGTCAGCATCGCAGCGAGACCCTGCAGGACCATCTCGTGGTCGTCGACAAGGACCAAGCGCAACGGGCCGCGCGAGGTCATCATGGCTACAGCCTAGGGGCCCCAGCTTGGCTCGGCCCTCTCTGGCCCGCGCCTCGCGAACTCGGTTAACTGGGCGGTGGAGAAGGCGAACGTCCAAACAGACCTGCCATCACTCCTTGCTGTCGAGCGCGGTTGGCTCGACATGAAGTCCAGCCTGGGACTGCGTCCAGTCTTCCACTACCGCGAGGACCGCATCCGCGCCCACGTGCAACTGTGCTGGCTCGCGCTGCTGCTGATCCGGGTCGTCGAGAACACCACCGGCGACACCTGGCGCAACATCGCCCACGAGCTCGACCGAATGCACCTGGTCACCCTGGCCACCCCCGACGGCCAGGTCGCGCAACGCTCGACCACCACGCCCAGGCAGAAGCAGATCCTCGAGGCCCTCGACCTACCCGAACCGCCCCGGTTCTTCGACTTCACCGTGCCCGCACCCGGCTGAGCGCGCTGAACCCAGCGCCGCCACACAAGCGGCTTGTTGTAGTAACACGACCCCGCCACGCCTGAACCGCGTTTGCGCAGGTCAGCGCCCCAATTCAGCCGATCGTGTGCCCATCATCTTCGGAAGTCCGGGCAGAGTGCGGACGATTTCCCCCCGACTTTCCGTGACCTGGACGACCTCCAGGCACGGGGCCGGCTGCGCAGGCGGTCCGCGGGTGGCTCCACGGCCAGTCGTCGACGGCTCTCCGCACGAGATTCGTGGAGTACGAGGTTACGGGTGCGACTCGCCGGCCTGGCACAGGCTTCGACATGCCAAGCCTCACGCAAGAGTGATGGGGGCGCTGTCGACGCCGAGCTGACGCTCCAGTCCTCGCCACATCGCAGCGTTGGAAGAGATCGTGTGGCCGTCGTCGAGTGCCGCCCAGGCCGTCGTGACCACGGCCTGCAACAGGTCGCGTCCGCTGTCGCCTTCTCGAACGTACACGAAACCGTCAGGCGAGATTTCGACCAAGTCGCCCGGCGTCTGGCGCAGGCGCAGGGGAGACTTGAGCAGTCCGGTAAGGTCGCGTGCGACGTACGTCGGCCGCTGGCAGTCAGGAGCGAACGCGAGTTCCTGCAGGCGTGAGGCTCCGGACAGAACGAACAGCGAGTCGAGGCGTGCAGCGTTGGCCCCTGCGATGTCGGTATCGAGGCGGTCTCCGCACACGAGGGTGGCGTCGTGCCTCGTATCGAGCCTGGCACGAGCCAGGTCGAACAACGCTGGACCCGGCTTGCCGGTGACGTGTGGGTCCACTGTCGTGGCGGTCCGGACCGCGGCCACAAGAGCGCCATTGCCGGGCGCCGGGCCGTCCGCAGTCGGGAAGGTCAGGTCGCGGTTGGTGGCTACCCAAGGCACACCGCGCCGGACAAGGTTGCCGACCGCGGCTAGCTCGCGCCAGGTGACCTCCATCCCCAGACCCTGGACGATCGCCACAACCGTGGTGTCGGCCACGTCCGGGACGCGGACCGGGCCCAGCCCCGCCTCTGCGAGCGCCTCCGAGACTCCAGGTCCGCCAACAGCCAGCACGGACGCGCCAGGCGGAAGCCGCTTCGCCAAATACGCCGCAGCAGACTGGGAGCTGGTCACCACCGACCAGCCGGGATCTTCCACGCCTATTTCGCGCAAGTGCCTGGAGACCTCCTCCGGCGAACGCGACGCGTTGTTCGTCGCGAAGACGACCCCAACGCCGCTGGCAAGGACGTCGCGCAGGGTCGCGACCGCACCGGGCACGGCAGCGTCTCCTCGGTAGACGACGCCGTCGAGATCGCAGATCACCCCGTCGTACTCGGCGACTAGGGAGCCGGTCGAACGATCGGTCTGAAAGCCCTCGGACGGTGGAAGCACGACTTTCGCTCCTCGGTTGGGATGGGATCATCAGACGCTAGGTGCGTCACGAGTCCCAGCGGCTCACCCGCGCGAATGACGTCGGGGGTGAGCCTCGATGCTGCCGCCTGGGCGAACCTGCACCGCGACCACGCCAGCACCACGTAGAACACTTGGACCTTCCGACCCGCGATAAACTGCTCGGCCCAGTCGATCGCCAGCACCTCGGCCGGCGACCACACCGCGGGACGACGGCCACTCGCGCGGGCCTGGCCCTGACGCCACGAGCGCTTCGCATCCGCGACCAGTCGCCGGAAGTTGCGGTCCGAGCCTTCATCGCCCGCCGCCCGCTGCGGCCGGCAGTAGCCGCTTCGTGCTGATCTTCCGAAGGGTCGTGGGGACCTTCTCCGCGACCGACTCGGCCACAGCTCGAGTCCTCGGCTACCGCGTCACCCTCTAACTTGCCGCCTGAGACTCCGGCAGCACGCCAACCTAGGCTCCGCCGGATGCTGTCACCCGCCCGGCTGAGGTCATTCGGACTAGGATTGCGGCGCGGGTTCAAGCCTGAGTGCAACACCCTTGATCTGATCGAGGTGTTCTTCGATGGCTCGTCCTGCCATTGCTTGTGAGGTCCGAAAGGCGTTCTGGCGGCACGTCGCTGCTGGGCTCACGACTGAGGATGCTGCGGTAGCTGCTGGCGTGTCGCGGGCCGTGGGCTACCGCTGGTTCGCAGCATCGGGTGGTGTGATGCCGCGACGGACCGATCGTGAGAACCCGGCCGACCCACCGCGTCCCCGGGGGCGTCGGTTGAGCCTGGCTGATCGCGAAGAGATCGCCTTGTTGCTGCACCAGAGGCGCAGCGATGCCGAGATCGCCACGGTGCTGGGCTTCGACCGGACCACGATCTGGCGCGAACGTCGACGCAACACCACCGGTGGCCGGTACCGAGCCACGACAGCGCAAGCGGCCGCCGATGCCCGTCACCGCGACGCGCACCCGCCCGGGCCGGTCAAGCTCGCCGAAGGCACCCCACTCCACGACGAGGTCCAGGCACGGCTGAGCAAGAATCAGAGCCCCGAACAGATCGCGCATCGGCTCCGCCGCGACTTCCCCGACGACCCGGAGATGCACGTGTCCCACGAGACGATCTACCAGGCCCTCTACGTCCAAGGACGCGGCGCGCTGCGCCGCGAGCTAGCGAACTGTCTGCGCACCGGACGCGCGATGCGCAAACCCCGTGCCCAACGCGCCGCCCGCAACGCCCGGACCGGGAACCTGCGCGACATCGTCTCCATCAGCCAACGCCCACCCGAGGTCGAGGACCGTGCCGTGCCCGGCCACTGGGAAGGCGACCTCATCCTCGGCGCCGGCAACACCTCCGCGATCGGAACCCTGGTCGAACGCGCCACCGGCTACCTGATCCTGCTCCACCTCGACGGCGACCACACCGCCGAAACCGTCCAAGAAGCCATGTGTCGCGAGATGGCCAAGCTGCCCGAAACCCTGCGCCAGACCCTGACCTGGGACCGCGGCAGCGAGATGGCCAACCACGTCCAGATCGCCGCCGCGACCGGCCTGGACATCTACTTCGCCGACCCCGCCTCACCGTGGCAACGCGGCTCCAACGAGAACACCAACGGACTCCTACGCCAGTACTTCCCCAAAGGCACCAACCTGTCCTTCTGGGGCCCCGGCTTCCTCGACCAAGTCGCCCACGAGATGAACAACCGACCCCGCAAGAGACTCGGCTGGGACACCCCCGCCGAAGCCCTAGACGCACTACTGTCCAACCCCATCAACCCACCCGGTGATGAATCGCCCCGGGTTTCGTGGAGGCTCGGTTAGTTGGATCCAGCCTCAGTGAGGACCGGGTTCTGACGGTAGTGCTCGACGGGTTGTGACGCCCAGTGTTTGGCCTCGAACTCGGCGGGCGGGATGAGTCCGATCTCGCC